>NZ_NQYG01000003.1:0-208262 GCF_002878485.1 Pseudomonas sp. AD21 | reverse complement strand
ATGCATTCCAAATGTGGGAGCGGGCTTGCTCGCGAAGGCGGCAGCTCATCAAACGCAAATTCAGCGGAAGAACGCGATCTATTCGCTGTAAATCATCTTCTTGGTCATGCCGCCATCAACGACGAATTCCTGCCCAGTGACAAACCCGGCATTCCTCGACAGCAGCCACGCAACCATGGCCGCCACATCCTCGACCGTCCCTACCCTGCCCGCCGGATGCTGAGCATGATCGGTATCGGCCAGAGGTTCGGCACGACGCGCGGACGGATCGCGAGCATCGATCCAGCCCGGACTCACGGCATTGACGCGAATCTCCGGCCCAAGGCTGATAGCCAGCGCATGCGTCAGCGCCAACAAACCTCCCTTGCTCGCCGCATAGGCTTCTGAGTCCGCCTCCGACTGGCGTGCTCGGGTGGAAGCCAGATTAACGATCGAACCGTTGTGCGCGCGCAGATACGGCGCACAGTGCTTGGCCAGCAACATCGGCCCACTGAGGTTTACCGCCAGCACGCGATTCCAGTACGCCAGATCAAGGCTTTCCAGCGTGATGTTGTGTGGGTCTGCGACTGCCGCATTGCACACCAACGCATCCAGACGACCGAACTGCCCAAGCACCTCGGCGACGCCGAGCGCGACCTGACTTTCATCCGCCACGTCCATGGCGATGAACCAGGCATTCTCGCCCAGCACCTTCGCCACTTTCGAACCGCGCACCCGATCCAGATCGCTCAGCACCACTTGCCACCCTTCGCTGATCAACCAGGTGGCAATGCCCAGACCGATGCCGCGCGCGGCACCGGTGACCAACGCAACGCGGCCATGGGTGCCCGCCTTCGGAGTAGACAACTCGATCACAACGCCGCCAGACCGCGCGACAGGTCGGCCTGCAGGTCCGCCACGTCTTCCAGACCGACCGCAATGCGGATCAGGCTGTCACGTATGCCCGCCGCTTCACGCTCTTGCGGCGCCAGACGACCATGAGAGGTGGTGCTTGGGTGCGTGATGGTGGTTTTGCTGTCACCGAGGTTGGCAGTAATCGAAATCAACCGGGTGGCGTCGATAAAGCGCCAGGCGCCCTCTTTGCCACCCTCGACCTCAAAACTGACCACTGCACCGAAGCCCTTCTGCTGACGCTGGGCCAACTCGTGCTGCGGATGGCTCTTGAGACCGGCGTAATGGACTTTCTCGATACCGTCCTGCTGCTCCAGCCACTCGGCCAGTTGCTGGGCGTTGGCGCAGTGCGCCTTCATCCGCAGATTCAGGGTTTCCAGACCCTTGAGGAAGATCCACGCGTTGAACGGGCTCAGGGTCGGCCCGGCGGTACGCAGGAAGCCGACGACTTCCTTCATCTGCTCGCCGCGACCCGCCACCACACCGCCCATGCAACGGCCCTGGCCGTCGATGAACTTGGTCGCCGAGTGCACGACGATGTCCGCACCGAGCTTCAGCGGCTGCTGCAGCGCTGGCGTGCAGAAGCAGTTGTCGACCACCAGCATCGCGCCTTTGGCGTGAGCGATTTCCGCCAGCGCGGCGATATCCACCAGCTCCGCCAGCGGGTTGGACGGCGACTCGACAAAAAGCAGCCTGGTGTTCGGCTTGATCGCCGCATCCCACGCCGACAGTTCGGCCAGAGGCACGTAGTCGACCTCCACACCGAAGCGCTTGAAGTATTTTTCGAACAGGCTGATGGTCGAACCGAAGACACTGCGCGACACCAGCACGTGATCACCGGCGCTGCACAGGCTCATCACCACCGCCATGATCGCGGCCATGCCGGTGGCGGTCGCCACGGCCTGCTCGGCGCTTTCCAGCGCAGCAATACGCTCTTCGAACGCGCGCACGGTCGGGTTGGTGTAACGCGAGTAAACGTTGCCCGGCACCTCCCCGGCAAACCGCGCAGCCGCGTCGGCAGCGGTGCGGAACACGTAGCTGGAAGTGAAGAACATCGGATCACCGTGTTCGCCTTCCGGCGTACGGTGCTGACCGGCACGTACGGCCAGGGTATCGAACGCTACGCCTTCGAGGTCGCTGTCCAGCCGACCGGCATCCCATTCCTGACTCATGCTGTCACTCCTTGCCCTGATCTGAATAAGTAAAGGTCTTTTGCCAGATACAAAACCGGCCCCTCAGGGCCGGTAGAAACTCAGTTGTTGTACAGATCGATGATCGCACTGACCGCCTGGGTCTTGACCTTGGAGGCATCGTTGCGTGCCTGCTCGATCTTGTTCAGGTAGGCCTCGTCGACATCGCCGGTGACGTACTTGCCGTCGAACACCGCGCAATCGAAGTTCTCGATCTTGATCTTGCCGCCACCGACCGCTTCGATCAAGTCAGGCAGGTCCTGATAGATCAGCCAGTCAGCGCCAATCAGATCCGCCACATCCTGGGTCGAACGATTGTGCGCGATCAGTTCGTGAGCGCTCGGCATGTCGATGCCGTAGACGTTCGGGAAGCGCACCGCCGGAGCAGCCGAGCAGAAGTAGACGTTTTTCGCGCCGGCTTCACGGGCCATCTGAATGATCTGCTTGCAGGTGGTGCCGCGTACGATCGAGTCGTCGACCAGCATCACGTTCTTGCCGCGGAACTCCAGCTCGATGGCGTTGAGCTTCTGACGAACCGACTTCTTGCGCGCCGCCTGGCCCGGCATGATGAAGGTACGGCCGATGTAACGGTTCTTGACGAAACCTTCGCGGAATTTCACGCCCAGATGGTTCGCCAGCTCCAGCGCCGCCGTGCGGCTGGTGTCAGGAATCGGGATGACCACGTCGATATCGTGCTCTGGACGCTCGCGCAGGATCTTCTCGGCGAGCTTCTCACCCATGCGCAGACGGGCCTTGTACACCGACACGCCGTCGATGATCGAGTCCGGACGCGCCAGGTAGACGTGTTCGAAGATGCACGGGGTCAGGGACGGGTTGGTCGCGCACTGACGGGTGTGCAGCTTGCCGTCTTCAGTGATGTAGACCGCTTCGCCCGGGGCCAGGTCGCGAATCAGGGTGAAACCGAGCACGTCCAGCGAAACGCTTTCCGAGGCGATCATGTACTCGACGCCTTCGTCGGTGTGACGCTGGCCGAACACGATTGGACGGATGCCGTGCGGGTCGCGGAAACCGACGATGCCGTAACCGGTAACCATCGCCACCACGGCGTAACCGCCGACGCAACGGTTGTGCACGTCAGTCACGGCGGCAAACACGTCTTCTTCGGTCGGTTGCAGCTTGCCGCGCTGGGCCAGCTCGTGGGCGAACACGTTCAACAGCACTTCCGAGTCGGAACTGGTGTTGACGTGACGCAGGTCGGATTCGTAAATCTCTTTGGCCAACTGTTCAACGTTGGTCAGGTTGCCGTTGTGCGCCAGAGTGATGCCGTACGGCGAATTGACGTAAAACGGCTGAGCCTCGGCCGAAGTCGAGCTGCCCGCAGTCGGGTAACGCACGTGGCCGATACCCATGTGACCGACCAGACGCTGCATGTGACGCTGATGAAACACGTCACGCACCAGGCCATTGTCCTTGCGCAAGAACAACCGGCCATCATGGCTGGTCACGATACCGGCAGCGTCCTGGCCGCGGTGCTGGAGCACGGTTAGCGCGTCATACAGCGCCTGATTGACGTTCGACTTACCGACGATACCGACGATGCCACACATGCGACGCAACCCCTACTTAATGGATCTGAACTGAACAACACTCACTGTGGCGTTTTGGCCGACGGCAAGAGCTGCTCCTTGAACGGAATATCAGCGGGTACGCTGATTCCGCTGGCAAGCCACTGACTGCTCCACCCGAGAATCAGGTTTTTGGACCAGTCGGCAACCAATAGAAACTTTGGCACGAGCTGTGATTCTTTCCACCACCCGTCCTGCTGTACCGGCCCCAGGCTCAACAGCCCGACCGCCACGACCACCAGCAACACGCCACGCGCAGCGCCGAAGGCCATGCCGAGGAATCGGTCGGTCCCGGACAACCCGGTCACGCGCACCAACTCGCCGATAAGATAATTGATCATTGCGCCCACGATCAGTGTGGCGACAAACATGATGGCACAGCCCGCGATCACGCGAGCCGATGGGGTTTCGATGTATCCGACGAAGTACTCGGACAGTGAGCCACCGAACATCCAGGCAACGGCTCCTGCGATGATCCAGGTCACCAGCGATAATGCTTCCTTGACGAAGCCGCGGCTCAAACTGATCAAAGCGGAGATGGCGATGATTGCAACGATCGCCCAGTCAACCAGGGTAAATGGCACAGTGCAGCCTACAGACGGATAAGGCGGCGCATTTTAGCAGAGCGCACCGCTGTCGGTAAGCTGCGATTGTCAGTGCTTTTCAATCTGAGCGATAGTTTTTAGCCGCGCTCAGGCTGGAAGCGCACGACGAAGCCCTTGAGGTTCTGCTGACGGCTCAAAACATCACGCAGACGATCAGCCTCGGCACGCTCGATCAATGGGCCGACAAACACCCGATTCTTGCCATCGGCAGAGCGGATATAGGCGTTGTAACCCTGACTGCGCAGGGTTTTCTGCAGGGATTGCGCACCTTCGCGACTCGACAGGCTGGCCAGTTGCACCGACCAGCTGACCGACAGGCCATTGGCGTCGACACGGCTTTGCGTGGTGTCAGGCTTGGTCGGGGCCGCCGCAATCGGCTGGGCCGGTGCCGTTGTCGGCCTGGCCGCCGGCGCCGGTGCTGGAGCAACCGGTTTGGCGACTGGAGCAGGCGCTGGCGCCGGAGCCGATGCAATCGGCATCGACGGTGTCGATTGCCCGGCCACTTCGTCATCGCTCGGCACCGGTTCTTGCGGCAGCGTTTGCGGTTCAGGCACGGCGACCGATTCAAGCTGCACTTGTGGCATCGCAGGTGCTTGCGGCGCGGCTGGCGCCTCGACCGTCACTTGACGCTGTTCGTCCTGACGGGAAAACAGCATCGGCAGGAAAATCACCGCCAGCGCCACCAGCACCAGCGCACCAACCATGCGCTGCTTGTACGCTTTATCCAGCAAAGCCATTTGCCGCTTCCTCCGTGGAGCGCCGGGCCAGCCATTCAAGGGCCTCGGCGACACAATAAAATGATCCGAACAACAGAATCTCGTCGTCGCTGCTGGCCGCTGCGCACTGCCCTTCCAGTGCCGCCGCGACACTGTCATAGGACGTGACGGATGCGCCAAGGTTCTGCAGCGCCGCATGCAATTCACTGACCGGACGCGAACGCGGCGAATCCAGCGGCGCGACCGCCCAATGCTGGACACTAGCATTCAATTCGCCGACAACACCATCCAGATTCTTGTCGGCGAGCAGGCCGAACACCGCCAGGCGCTTGCCCACCGGCGGCCGACTGGCCAGACGCCGCGCCAGATACTCCGCCGCGTGCGGGTTATGCCCCACATCCAGCAGCAGGTTCAGGCGCTTGCCATTGAACTCGAAGGATCGGCGATCCAGACGCCCGACCACACGAGTCGCCTGCAAGGCCGCGGCGATCTGCGCTGCATTCCACGGCAGACCGAGCAGCAGATACGCCTGCAAGGCCAGCGCCGCGTTTTCCATCGGCAGATCCAGCAGCGGCAAGTCGTGCAATTCGACCTGCTGGCCTTGTGCATCAGTGCCGCGCCATTGCCAATGTTGATCGGTGACACCGAGGTCGAAATCACGCCCACGCAGAAAAAACGGGCACGCCAGTTCGCGCACCTTGTCGAGCAAGGGTTGCGGAGGATTCAGATCGCCGCACAAGGCAGGCTTGCCCTGACGGAAAATCCCGGCCTTCTCGAAAGCCACGGATTCACGGGTATCGCCCAGATACTCGGCATGATCGACGCCAATGCTGGTGACCAGCGCGATATCGGCATCGACCACATTGACCGTGTCCAGACGCCCGCCCAGACCGACTTCCAGCACCACCGCATCGAGCCCGGCCTGCTGAAACAGCCAGAACGCCGCCAGGGTGCCCATTTCGAAGTAAGTCAGAGAGGTCTCGCCGCGCCCGGCCTCGACCGCAGCGAAGGCTTCGCACAGCTGTGCATCAGTGGCTTCGACGCCATTGAGCTGCACCCGCTCGTTATAACGCAGCAGGTGCGGAGAATTGTAGACACCAACGCTCAGGCCCTGCGCTCGCAGCAATGAAGCCACGAACGCGCAGGTCGAACCCTTGCCGTTGGTGCCAGTGACCGTAATCACCCGAGGCGCCGGCTGGCCCAGCCCCATGCGGGACGCTACCTGTTGCGAACGCTCCAGCCCCATGTCGATGGCCGATGGATGCAACTGCTCAAGGTAGGCGAGCCACTCGCCAAGGGTACGCTCGGTCATACGTTGGCAGGCACCGGAGGAACGACGATAGGCTCGACTGGAGCGGCGACGTAGGTCGGTGTCGGCTGGCCAGTCAGTTGCGCCAGCAGATTGCCCAGACGCGGACGCAACTCGCGACGATCAATGATCAGGTCGATGGCGCCGTGCTCCAGCAGGAATTCGCTGCGCTGGAAGCCTTCCGGCAGTTTTTCACGCACGGTCTGCTCGATCACACGCGGACCGGCGAAGCCGATCAGTGCTTTCGGCTCACCGACGATCACGTCGCCGAGCATCGCCAGACTGGCGGAAACGCCGCCGTAGACCGGGTCGGTCAGTACCGAGATGAACGGAATGCCTTCTTCACGCAGACGCGCCAGTACAGCCGAAGTCTTGGCCATCTGCATCAGCGAGATCAGCGCTTCCTGCATCCGCGCACCACCGGAAGCGGCGAAGCAGATCATCGGGCAACGATTTTCCAGGGCGTAGTTGGCGGCGCGCACGAAGCGCTCACCGACGATGGCGCCCATGGAACCGCCCATGAAGCTGAATTCGAACGCCGAAACCACCACCGGCATACCCAGCAGAGTACCGCTGACGGAGATCAGCGCGTCTTTTTCGCCGGTCTGCTTCTGTGCGGCGACCAGACGGTCCTTGTACTTCTTGCCGTCGCGGAATTTCAGACGGTCAACCGGTTCCAGATCGGCACCCAGCTCGTTGCGGCCTTCAGCATCCAGGAAGATGTCGATGCGCGCCCGTGCGCCGATGCGCATGTGGTGATTGCACTTGGGGCAAACGTCCAGGGTCTTTTCCAGCTCAGGGCGATACAGCACAGCCTCGCAGGACGGGCATTTGTGCCACAGACCTTCAGGCACCGAGCTCTTCTTGACCTCCGAACGCATGATCGAAGGGATCAGTTTGTCTACTAACCAGTTGCTCATGCTTTCTTTCTCCAGTACCGGCGGCCCGAACGCTCTGGTTCGCAGCCCCGCGTATGCCCTTCAGCTAAATTCATGTGTGTGGCGATGGTTGGTGGAACCCCGCGGTCAGCGCGAAACATGACCTGCGTGCAACTCCAGAAACCCTCAGCCTCGCCTGCTTTGTGCAAGTGCATTGATGGACGGCGGCAGACTGCCAGCCGTCACATCGAAGTAGACGCTCCCAGTGAGCTTCTACGTACGGCATCGATGAACGCGCGGATCTTCGCATGATCCTTGATGCCCTTGCTCGCCTCTACCCCACCGCTGACGTCGACCGCGTACGGTTTGACCCGGGCCACGGCGTCGGCAACGTTTTCCGGCGTGAGACCACCGGCCAGGATCAACGGCTTGCTCAACCGCTGCGGAATCAATGACCAGTCGAACGCCTCGCCGGTTCCGCCGGGCACGCCTTCGACATAGGTGTCGAGCAGCACGCCACTGGCGCTCGGATAGGCATCGACGGCGGCGGCAATGTCGTCGCCGGCCTTGACCCGCAGCGCCTTGATGTACGGACGATGCCAGCCTTCGCATGCTTCTGCGCTTTCATCGCCATGAAACTGCAGCAGATCCAGCGGCACGGCATCGAGGATTTCCCCCAGCTCGCAGCGGCTGGCATTGACGAACAGGCCGACGGTGGTCACGAACGGCGGCAAGGCGCGAATGATCGCTCTCGCCTGCTGCACGCTCACCGCCCGCGGACTTTTTGCATAAAACACGAAACCGATTGCATCAGCCCCGGCTTCGACCGCCGCCAACGCATCTTCTATGCGGGTAATCCCGCAAATCTTGCTGCGAACGGCTGACATGTCGATAAAAACCTCAAGGCAAAAACCGGGAAAGTCCCGGATGGTAACAAAAGCGTTCGGGGGCGTCAGCCGTCAAGACCAGAGAAACCCGTAAGGAAATGTGGCCCGACGAAACGCTCGGGCAATGGGAACTCGTCGTGGTACTCGACCTGCACCAGATACAACCCATACGGATGCGCGGTCACGCCACCGGAACGGCGTTCGCGGCTCTCCAGCACTTCCTTCATCCACTCCACCGGCCGCTCGCCGGCACCAATCGTCATCAGAACACCAGCGATGTTGCGCACCATGTGGTGCAGGAACGCATTGGCACGGATATCGAGTACGATCATCTTGCCGTGACGGGTCACGCGCAGGTGGTGCATCTTCTTGATCGGCGACTTCGCCTGGCACTGGCCGGCGCGAAACGCACTGAAATCGTGGGTGCCAATCAGGTATTGCGCGGCTTCGGCCATGCGCTCGACGTCCAGCGGGCGATGATTCCAGGTGATTTCCTGGTTGAGATGCGCCGGACGAATCTGATCGTTGTAGATCACGTAGCGATAACGCCGGGCGATGGCTTTGAACCGCGCATGGAAATGCGCCGGCATGACCCGTGCCCAACTGACACTGATGTCGTGGGGCAGATTGATGTTGGCGCCCATCACCCAGGCTTTCAGGGAGCGATCGACCGGCGTGTCGAAATGCACCACTTGCCCGCACGCATGCACCCCGGCGTCGGTGCGACCGGCGCACTGCAGCGAAATCGGCGAGTTGGCGACTTTCGACAAGGCTTTTTCGAGTTCTTCCTGCACCGTCGCGACACCCGTCAACTGACGCTGCCAGCCGCTGTAGCGCGAGCCTTTGTACTCGACGCCCAGTGCCACACGGTAAAAGCCTTCGGGTGCCATTTCGGCGACCGGGTTATCTATGTTTGCCAAAGTGGGACAGCCTGCTGATCTGCAAAGGCGGGCATTATAAGGCTGTGAGTCGGGGATGCCAGTCAGTTCTGTATTGACCGATCCGGCCTCTTCGCGAGCAAGCCCGCTCCCACAGGGGATTGGGGGCTGGATCGGGATGGGTGGCTGCCGCAGGATCATTGTGGGAGCGGGCTTGCTCGCGAAAGCGCCGCTCCAGACGCAGCAAAATCCAACCCAAACAAAAACGGCAGCCTCGATGGGCTGCCGTTCTGTTTACTGCTGACGCTGAATCAAGCCAGGTTCGAGAGCATTTCCTTGGCTTCGCCACGCTGCTTCTCGTCACCCTCGGTCAACACTTCGTTGAGGATATCGCGCGCGCCGTCGTTGTCGCCCATGTCGATGTAGGCCTGAGCCAGATCGAGCTTGGTGGCCGCTTCATCAGTGCCGGCGAGGAAGTCGAAATCGTCTTCGCCCAGATCATCACCCATGGCCGCATCGGCTTCAGTGAAAGTCGGCTCGGCAATGCTCTGCGACAGGCGATCCAGCTCGGCGTTGACGTCATCCAGCTCGGCGGCGAATGCATCCGGTTCGGCCGGGTTGCTGTCCATCTCGTCAGCCAGCGACAGATCGAAATCCGCCGGCAGCTCCAGATCGTCCTGCGGCACTTCGTTCACCACTGGAGGCTCGACCGGCGACAGGTCTTTCACGCCCTCGTCCAAGTCCAGCAGGAAGTCATCGTCCGCCAGGTCCGCTGCAGGTGCTGGCGCAGGCTCGGCACCGAGGTCCAGATCCAGGTCGAAGTCCGACAGGTCGTCGAGGTTTTCCTTGATCTCGGTCTGCTGTTGCAGCACCGATTCGAAGTTCAGATCGTCGTCTGTCGGGAACTCATCCAGCTCCACCGGTGCTTCAGGCTCAACGACAGGCGCAGGTTCAACCGGGGTGATGTTGTCGAGGTCGTCCAGGCTCAGGTCGAACGCGCTGTCCAGATCATCTGCCACCGGCGCAGGCTCAGCTGCTGGCGCCTCTGGCTCGTCGAGCAGCAGCTCCTTGACGTATTGCGCGTCCAGCTCGGCAGCGACCGCCGCTGCAGCCAGACCCGCAGCAGCGACGACAGCCATGGTCGGGAAGCGTTTTTTCAGTTCTTCGACCTTGGCGAAGTTATCGCCGTTGGCCACCAGCTGACGCTCCTGACCGACGAACGCATCGCGATCGCCCTGCTGACCGTAGACTTCCATCAGTTTCAGGCGCAGGTCGCTGCGTTGTGGCTCAAGGCTGACGCCCTCCTCCAGCAGCGCAGCAGCCTGATTCAGGCGACCGGCATTGATGTGCGAATGAGCCTTGTCCAGCACGTCATCGGAACGCTCGGCAGCCGGCGCGACCAGTGGCGCAGCAATCGGCTCGGCCATCACCACCGGCGTCACGACCGGGGCCGGAGCAGGCGCGGGTGCCGGGGTATTCAGTTTGACGCTGGCGGCAGGCACTTCCAGACCTTCGAAACTGCTCTCCGGCAGATCCTGCTCGGCGGAGAACTCTTGCTCCTCAGTCAGGGCCCGCGCCATGCGCAGGTGTTTTTCGGCTTCCTGCTGGGCTTTGCGGCGACGCGCCAGCAGCAACAGCAGTAGCAGCAGAACCACCGCACCGCCACCGATCAGACCCAGCAGGACCGGATTGGTCAGCAGTTCGTTGAAGGTTTTGTCTTCATCGACAACCGGCTTTGGTGCGACGACTGGCGTCTCGGCGGGCGTCTCGACCGGTGGCGCAATGGCCGATTCCGGAGTCGGCGCAGCTTCTGCCGAGGTCGCTGGCGGTGTTGCGGCCAGTTCAGCGGTGATCGCAGGCACGGCAGCATTGGCGGCAGGGGCAGCGCCCGTACCGTCAGCCTGCATTTTCGCCAGTTGATTGTTCTTCAGCTCGATCAGGCGCTGCAGCTTGTCCAGCTGGCTTTGCAGATCGGTCATGCGGCTTTTCAGTTCCTCGTTGTCACGACGGGTCGTGTCGAGGCTTTCCTGAGTGACCGCCAGCTTGTTGCTCAAGGCCTTGGCGTCGCCTGCCGGGCCTTTGCCCCGCGCCTTGGCGCTTTCGGCAGAGACCAGGCTCAAGTTGTCTTTGGCATTCTGGCCGCTACCGGCATTGCTGCGACCACGCTTGGTGGCATCGAGCTGCTGCTGACCGGTGCCTGGCTTGGCCACATAGCGACGGCCCTGACGCCAGGCGTCGTTCTGCGCGGCAACTTCAGCAATCGCTTTGGACTGCGGCAGCGCAGTGCTTTCCACCGAGTCCGGCAGACGCAGCACCTGACCGGTCTTCAGCCGGTTGATGTTGCCGTCGATGAACGCGTCGGGGTTCAGCGCCTGAATCGCCAGCATGGTTTGCTGCACGGAGCCGCCAGTGCGCGCCTTCGCGGCGATTTCCCACAAGGTATCGCGCGGGGTGGTGGTGTATTGATTCGGGTGCGTGGCACCGGTGGTCGGCGCAGTGATGGTCTGCGACGGCGCCGGTTGCGCGGCCGCGTCAGCGGTCTGCGGCGAGAACTTCGACGGATCGAGCAGCACGCTGTAGTCACGCAGCAGACGGCCGTTAGGCCACATCACCTGCACGAGGAATTTCACCATCGGTTCCGACAGCGGTTGGCTCGAGGTCACGCGCAGCACGCTTTTGCCGCTGGCGTTGAGCACCGGGGTGAAAGTCAGATCGTTGAGGAAGGCCTGGCGATCGACGCCGGCCTTGGCGAAATCTTCCGGCGAGGCCAGGCTCGGCACCACTTCGGCAGCGGTGAGATCCTTGACGTCGAGCAGCTCGATTTCGGCCACCAACGGCTGGTTCAGGGTCGACTTCAGGGTCAGCTCCCCGAGCCCGAGGGCATGCGCCATACCGGAGGACAGCGCCGAGGCGGTCGCTATTGCTAACACCAGTTTGCGAACTTGAACCATAGCCTCATCCTTTGTTTGAACGTTCCTCGGCCAGCGAGAAGATGTTGATTGCCGCTGCCGTAAGGCATTGCGCGCGACGACGACAGACTGCCGCGCGCGATCATTTCTTTGATGCCCCGGAAAGTCCCGGAGGGTGACACGTTATCGAGTGCTCCGGGCAAGCATAGCGCTCACCTAGAATCAGTCGACAAATTGTTGCCAAGTATCTTTTACAGCAGGTCTTTTATCAACAATTCAGCGACCTGCACAGCATTGAGGGCTGCACCTTTGCGTACGTTATCTGACGTCAGCCACAGATTAAGTTCCGCCGGCTCGTCGACACCGCTGCGCACCCGACCGACATAGACAACGTCCTGCCCCACCGCGTCACCCACCGCAGTCGGGTAATCACCGGCCTCGACCAGTTCGATGCCCGGCGCGTCTTCAAGCGCAGCGTTGACCTTTGCCAGGTCGACCGCACTCGCTGACTGCAAGGTCACGCTATAGCTATCGCCAAAAAACACCGGGGCTTGAACGCAAGTTGCGGAAATCTTTAATAAAGGCCGAGCCAGCACCTGACGCAACTCGCGCACCAGACGTTTTTCCAGCAGCGTGTGGCCGTGGGTGTCCGGGGTGCCGACCTGGGCCAACACGTTGAAGGCCATCTGGCGGTCGAAGAAAGTCGGCTCCAGCGGGCGCATGTTCAGCAGCTCGGCGGTCTGTCGCGCCAGTTCGGTAACAGCTTCACGACCTTGCGCGGACACCGCCAGATTGGCGGTGACATTGACGTATTGCAGGTCGATCAAATCGAGCAGCGGCGCCAGCACCACGGCGAGCGAAGTGGCCGACGGGCTTGGACTGCTGACCTGGAACGGCGCTTTCAAACCGGCGAGCTGAGCGGCGTTGGCCTCCGGAACGATTTGGGGCGCCTGATCGGCCGGCAGCGCGCCGGACAAGTCGATCAGCGAGCAACCAGCGGCATGCGCGCGGGCGGCGTAGCTCAGAGTGATCGCCGGCCCGGCGGCGAAGAACACCAGTTTGACCTTGCTGAAATCGAACTCGTCGACCTCGCGCACGCGCACGTTCTTGTTGCGAAACAGCACTGAGCTGCCAGCGGATTCGCTGCTGGCCAGCAGGTGCAGGTTGCCGACCGGGAAGTCGCGTTCTTCGAGAATCTGTACGAGGGTTTCGCCGACAGTACCGGTGGCGCCGATCACGGCAATATCTAGGGTCTGGGTCATGGTGCGAGCCTCTGGCGAAACGGGGGGAGCGGCACTTTACCGGGTGAGTGCCGCACAGGCAATTTCTGCCGGATTTGTGGCGCCCACCCGGATCGTTCCCACGCTCTGCGTGGCAATGCCGCATCGGACGCTCTGCTTTCGGCTTGTAAAGGGACGCGGAGCGTCCCGGGATGCATTCCCACGCAGAGCGTGGGAACGATCGGCATAAAAAAACCCGCACCTCTCACAAGGCACGGGCTCTTTCATTACTTCAAGCAATCAACGCTCAAGCAAAATCCGCAGCATGCGACGCAGCGGTTCGGCCGCACCCCACAGCAGTTGGTCGCCGACGGTGAACGCACCGACGAATTGCGAACCCATGTTCAGCTTGCGCAGACGACCCACTGGTACGTTCAGGGTGCCGGTGACCTTGGTCGGGCTCAGCTCCTGCATGCTGATCTCGCGCTGGTTCGGCACCAGTTTGACCCAAGGGTTGTGCTGGCTGATCAAACCTTCGATATCAGCGATCGGCACGTCTTTGTTCAGCTTGATGGTCAGCGCCTGGCTGTGGCAACGCATGGCGCCGATGCGCACGCAGATGCCGTCGACCGGGATCGGGCTCTTGAAGCGGCCGAGGATCTTGTTGGTCTCGGCCTGGGCCTTCCACTCTTCACGGCTCTGGCCGTTCGGCAGTTCCTTGTCGATCCACGGGATCAGGCTGCCGGCCAGTGGCACGCCGAAGTTTTCGGTCGGGTACGCGTCGCTGCGCATGGCTTCGGCAACACGACGATCGATGTCGAGGATCGCGCTGGCCGGATCGGCCAGTTGATCGGCAACCGCAGCGTGGGTCGCACCCATCTGCTTGATCAGTTCACGCATGTTCTGCGCGCCGGCACCGGAGGCCGCCTGATAAGTCATGGCGCTCATCCACTCGACCAGACCGGCCTCGAACAGGCCGCCCAGCCCCATCAGCATCAGGCTGACGGTGCAGTTGCCGCCGATGTAGTTCTTGGTGCCCGCGTCCAGTTGCTGGTCGATGACCTTGCGGTTGACCGGATCGAGAATGATGACGGCGTCATCGTTCATGCGCAGGCTCGAGGCCGCGTCGATCCAGTAACCCTGCCAGCCGGCTTCGCGCAGCTTCGGGAATACTTCGCTGGTGTAGTCGCCGCCCTGGCAGGTCAGGATCACGTCGAGGGTTTTCAGCTCTTCAATGCTGTAAGCGTCCTTGAGCGGAGCAATATCCTTGCCCACGGACGGGCCTTGGCCACCGACATTGGAAGTGGTGAAAAACACCGGCTCGATAAGATCGAAATCCTGCTCTTCCAGCATCCGCTGCATGAGCACGGAACCGACCATGCCGCGCCAACCGATCAGACCTACACGTTTCATCGCAACTACACCTTCTTGAAAAGTGGGCCGCTGCTTTGTATTGAATTTCGCAGCGGGCCCGAGAGATTACAGATTCCGCAGCGCGGCGACTACTGCGTCGCCCATTTCCTGCGTACCGACTTTGGTGCAACCGGCCGAGTAGATGTCACCGGTGCGCAGCCCTTGATCCAGCACCACGCTGACGGCTTTCTCGATGGCATCGGCCGCATCGTGCAGATTGAAGCTGTAACGCAGCATCATCGACACCGACAGAATGGTCGCCAGCGGGTTGGCAATACCAAGGCCTGCGATGTCCGGGGCCGAACCGTGGCAAGGCTCGTACATGCCCTTGTTGTTCGAGTCCAGCGAGGCCGACGGCAGCATGCCGATGGAGCCGGTGAGCATCGACGCTTCGTCGGACAGGATGTCGCCGAACAGGTTGTCGGTGACGATCACGTCGAACTGCTTCGGTGCGCGCACCAGTTGCATGGCGGCGTTGTCGACGTACATGTGGCTCAGTTCGACTTCAGGGTAATCCTTGGCGACCTGCTCGACCACTTCACGCCACAGTTGGCTGGACGCCAGCACGTTGGCCTTGTCCACCGAGCACAGCTTCTTGCCGCGAACCATGGCCATGTCGAAACCGACGCGGGCGATGCGGCGGATTTCGCTTTCGCTGTACGGCAACGTGTCGTAGGACTGACGCTCGCCGTTTTCCAGGGTACGGGTGCCACGCGGCGCGCCGAAGTAGATGCCGCCGGTCAGCTCACGCACGATCAGGATGTCCAGACCGGCAACGATTTCCGGTTTCAGGCTCGAAGCGTCGGCCAGTTGCGGATAGAGGATCGCCGGACGCAGGTTGCCGAACAGGCCCAGTTGCGCACGGATTTTCAGCAGACCGCGCTCAGGGCGGATGTCACGCTCGATGGTGTCCCATTTCGGGCCACCGACGGCGCCCAGCAGCACGGCGTCGGCAGCACGGGCACGGTCGAGGGTTTCGTCGGCCAGCGGCACGCCGTGTTTGTCGATGGCGGCGCCGCCGATCACGTCATGGCTCAGCTCGAAGCCCAGGCTGTACTTGTCGTTGGCAAGTTCCAGCACCTTGACCGCTTCGGCCATGATTTCCGGACCAATACCATCACCTGGGAGAATCAGAATCTGCTTGCTCATGCTTTCCTCGTGTCTTCAGTCGGTGCGCCACTCAGGGCGCGTCCGGAAAAATTCTTATCGCTCAGTCATCAATACGATTACATCTGTACTGAACGAGCCGTCGGCATCAATCTCAAAATATTCGCGCACTTCGTTGCCCATCGACTGCTGCAACTGGCGGATCGCCGCACGCATCACTTCAGGTGTGCGCATGCGCTCGACCCAACTGCTGTACTCCAGACGCAGGCGCTGACGGGTGGTGCTGCGGGTATGCAGCCCGGCCTCGCTGACCTGACGCAACCATTCGCCGGCGGAATAATCGCGCACGTGGCTGGTGTCGCGCAGCACTTCGACGCTTTGCAGGTAAGTGTCGAACAACGGGCTGCCCGGTGACAACACATCGACGAACGCCGCCACGCCACCCGGTTTCAGCACCCGGCGCACTTCGCGCAAGGCCACGCCAAGATCGCTCCAGTGATGCGCCGAATAACGGCTGAACACGAAATCGAACTCGCCATCGGCAAACGGCAGGCGCTCGGCGGCGCCGTTGACCGTGGCAATGTTGGCAAACCCGCGATCCACGGCCGCAGCGGCGACCACATCGAGCATCTGCTGCGACAGGTCGTAAGCCACCACTTCCCTGACCAGTGGCGCCACATGAAAACTCACATGACCGGCGCCGCAACCCAAGTCCAGCACCCGCGCCGCGCCCTGCCCGGCCAGTTCAGCCTGTAGCAGCGCAAATTCGGTGCCTTGAGCGTGAACGGCGCTGTTCAGGTAGGCTGCGGCCTGCTCACCGAATTGCTTTTGGACGACCTGAGTGTGTTGGGCGGTGCTGGTCATGGTCACTTCCTTTTTGGTTGGAGTCTTGTGTTGCCTTTGCGGGCCTCATCGCGAGCAGGCTCACTCCTACATTTGAAATGCGTTCCCCTGTAGGAGTGAGCCTGCTCGCGATAGCGGTGTCCTGGACACCACCAATCTCAAACTGAACACCCCTCCCCCAATCCCCGTATAATCGCCCTCTTTTTCCCGAAGGCACCCCGCTCGTGGCAGACAAACGTTACAGCTGCATTGGTTTGTACAACCCCAAGTCACCGGAGAACGTCGGTTCGGTGATGCGCGCCGCAGGCTGTTACGGCGTAGCGTCGGTGTTCTACACCGGCAAGCGTTATGAACGCGCCGCCGACTTCGTCACCGACACCAAGCGCGTGCACTACGACATCCCGCTGATCGGCATCGACGACCTGAAAAAGATCCTCCCGCTCAACTGCGTACCGGTCGCCGTGGAACTGGTAGAGGGTGCCCGCCCGCTGCCTGAATACACCCACCCGGACCGCGCGCTGTACATCTTCGGCCCGGAAGACGGCTCGCTGGATAAAGAGATCCGCGACTGGTGCGAAGACGTGGTCTATATCCCGACCACCGGCTGCATGAACCTCGCCGCCACGGTCAACGTCGTGCTCTACGACCGCATGGCCAAGGGCCTGAACACCCGCTCAGGACCGAAATTCCGCTGAAACGTCGCACATCCGATGGAACGAGCCGGCCGCTGCGGCAGTCAGCTTATCTATCTATTGCACATTGCCTGGGAGACAGATCATGACCGAACTCAAACGCGTCCAACGTATCGAATCCACCCCGTTCCAGAGCCGTTCCGAACAGAATGTCGAAGGCTGGGAACGTATCGGATCCTTGGCCGGCGGCGTGATCATGGTCGGCAAGGGCCTGCGCCGTGGTGGCGTGTTCGGTCTGCTTCAGGTGGCGATTGGCGGTGTGGCGATGGCCCGAGGCATCACCGGACACAGCTCGGTGAAAAGCCTGCTGGAGAAAAGCCGTCAGGACATGAACAACGTGCGGGCGAAGATCGAACGCGCCGGTGAAGAGTTGAGCAAGCTCAAGGCCAATGCCGAGGCGGCGACCAAAACCGCTACCGTGACCGGCAATGATTCGGTGAAATCGCCGAAAGCCGGGGTTTGATCCAAGATTTGCGGTGGGGTTAAAGGCCCCATCGCGAGCAGGCTCACTTCTACATTTGGAATGCGTTCCCTTGTAGGAGTGAGCCTGCTCGCGATAGCGGTGTCACTGAAGTAACGCGGTATCAAGGACTTTTGAGGACTCACCGAGAACGCTCTCGGCCAGTTGCACAAACTCCTTGGTACTCACCGTCCCCAGATGCATCGCCCCGCGCAACACGTCATCCAGCGAGCGCTTGTTACGCGTCTTCAAGCGAATCTCGCGATCCAGCTCCTGCAGCACAATCACCGCTTTTGAAAGCTGCGCCGGGCTGATCTGCTCGCCGCGCAAGGTCGTGACTTTCTGACTGTCCCTGGTCAACTTCGCCTGCAACGCCTGATAACGCTCATCGCTCATGCCCCCGGCACGACGCACCAGTTCGATCGCGTAATACTCGGCAAACCCTTCGCTGATCCAGTCGCTGCGCTGCTCGTCGCTGATCCGCCCGAACACCTGCGCCAGCTCGCGCACCAGCGCACTGCTGCCGCTTTCGCTGACCAGCGGCAGACGCGTGTTGAGATAGATCGACTCGTGTGCACCGAGGCTGCCACGCCACATCGGGTCGTTGGCGCCGACGATCAGCAGCTTGCCTGGATGCCGTGGGTACACAGCCTGCACCTGCGGCCAGATGAACGTCAGCAAGGTCAGCACATCCATGCGGCGCATGCCCTGCCCTTGTGGAGAGGCCACGGTGACTTCGGTTTCGCCCAGCCGTGTGCGGCGGCTGCCGAGATGGCCGGCAAGCATCCAGCCGGTCGGGCGGTCGAACAGGCGTGAAGGGTTGTCGATGCGGAATGTGTTCTTGCCGATGCGCGGCCAAGCGGTTTCGATGCTTTTCCAGCCGTTGGGCAGTTCGAATTGCAGGCGTGACACCAGCTCGACGCCATCCTGCTGATCGAGTTTGGCCGGTGGTACCAGCTCATCGCCGCGCAGCAGTGCCCAGTTCGGGGTCATGCGCGTGTCGAAGCTGCCACTCTTGCGTCCGTGGCTGACGGTGACACGATAGGTCAGGCTGGCCTTGTCGCCCGTCGGGCGCCAGACGCCCCGGGCCTGCTTGCCTGGCGTCAACTGCCACTGCCCGTCGGCCTTGAAGTCGCTGTAGTGGCTGCCATCGCCGAGGTCAAAATCGAGGCTGCGCACCGATTCGCCCTTGGCCAGGGTCAGGCGCACCTCGGCCTGATCACTTTGCGGCAACAGTCGCACGTGGTAGTCCAGATCGACTTTCTTCGCCGCCCACACTGGCGCACTCAACGCCAGCAGTCCGACGAACAGCGCACGCTGCAATCCCACAGCCATACACACTCCTTGGTGAAAACTTGAATCTGCGGGCGCTTAACCGGCGCGGAAAATCAGGTGGTCCTCCCAGTCGTCCTCCGGCACGCTGCCTTCGGCAAGCATGCGCCCGGACTGGGAAATCCGCTCGTGGTGCACGGCGTCACGGTCGCCACACACCAGGTGGTGCCACAACGGCAGGTCCTTGCCTTCGCTGACCAGTCGGTAACCGCAGGTCGGCGGCAGCCATTTGAATTCTTCGGCCTGGCCCGGGGTGAGCTGGATGCAGTCCGGGACAAACTTGATGCGGTTCGGGTAATCGCTGCACTGACAGGTTTTCAGGTCCAGCAGTTTGCAGGCGATGCGCGTGTAATAGACGCTGTTGTCTTCTTCATCTTCGAGTTTCTGCAGGCAGCACAGACCGCAGCCGTCGCACAGCGATTCCCATTCCTCGTGATCCAGTTGATCGAGGGTTTTGCGTATCCAGAACGGTTCGACTTTGGCGGCCATGGCTCAAGCATCAACATCAGGTGGTGAAAAGGCCGCCAGTCTAGTGCCCCAGGCCTTGCGGGCCAAGCGCTGGCGACTGCCGGTTGCGCAACGCTTGTCAGTTTCGATGCCGGCGCGTAGCTTTGCCTGTCGCAAGGAGCCTTGCCCGGAAGCCATTGACGCTCGACCGCGTTGCATTCCGGTGAACACCAAAGGCTCGGAAAATCCCATCGTTCAGCGCAACTGATCCCGCCGGGTTTTCATTCGACTCTCTGACTCAAACACAGCAAGGAATCTTCGATGAGTGCCAACCCTCGCGTTGCCGATTACGCCATTCACCCGCAGTTCACCGATCGCTGGTCGCCCCGCGCCTTCACCGGCGAGGCGATCCCGGAAGAAACCCTGCTGAGCTTCTTCGAAGCCGCGCGCTGGGCGCCGTCCGCGTACAACTCGCAGCCGTGGCGTTTCCTCTATGCGCGTCGCGACACGCCGAGCTGGGAGCGTTATCTGGGTCTGCTCAATGAGTTCAACCGCAACTGGGCGCAACACGCTTCGGCGCTGGTGATCGTGATTTCGAAAACCACCTTCACCGCACCCGGCGCGACGGAAGAAACCCCGGCGCTGTGGCACACCTTCGACACGGGTTCGGCGTGGGGCCATCTGGCACTGCAAGCGAGCATCAGTGGCTGGCACACCCACGGCATGGCCGGTTTCGATCAGGAGCTGACCCGCAAGGAGCTGAATATCCCTGAAGGTTATGCGCTGCACGCGGCGGTCGCTGTCGGCAAGCTGGGTGACAAGGCATCGCTGGCTGAATACCTGCAAGCCCGTGAAGAGCCGAGCCCGCGTCGTCCGCTGAACGAGCTGGCGGCGGAAGGCGACTTCACCCTTTAAACCACACCGCAAAACCAACTGTAGGAGTGAGCCTGCTCGCGATGAGGGCGAGTCAGTCGACATTAATGTTGTCTGACACACCGCTATCGCGAGCAGGCTCACTCCTACATTTTTTATTGCGGTGTGTCAGTAACCGCGAGCGAAATCCACTTCCCCGCGCAGCGCCTCACCCGCCTGATACGCCTTCAGGTTCTCGAAAAACAACTGCACCATCAACGCCGGAGACGTCGGTGCCGAGCTGTGCCCGGTCAGCAGCAGGCCCCAGGCGGTCCAGAACGGATGGCGTTGCGGCAACGGCTCCTGACGGCAGACGTCGATTACCGCGCCGGCCAGATGCCCTTCCTTCAACGCTTCGACCAGATCCGCATCCACTACCGCCACGCCGCGTCCGACGTTGATGAACAACCCGGTCGGCTTGAATTGCTTGAACAGCGCCGCGTCGTAGATATCGTGGGTGTGCGCGGTGTTCGGCAGCAGGTTGACCACGTAATCGACCTCGCCCACCAGCCGTGGCAGATCCGCCATCGCACCAACTTCGACGAACGGCGCCTGCTCGCGAGCGCTGCTGGCGACGCCATACAACTCGACGCCAAACGGCAGCAGGAACTGCGCCACGCTCTGGCCAATGTCGCCGGTACCGACGATCAGCACCTTGCGCCCGACCAGGCTCTGGCCGGTGCGGTTGTCCCACTTGCGCTCGACCTGGCTGACCAGGCGCGCCAGCACTTCACGCTCGTGACCGAGCATGTAGGTCAGCACGTATTCGGCCATCACCTGACCGAAGATTCCCACCGCGCGGGTCAAACGGTAATCGCGGCGCAAGCCGTCGGCGAGCAACGGCGTGATGCCGGCCCAGGTCGATTGCAGCCATTGCGGTTGGTGGCCCTGACGCAACAGGGTCGCCAGCAGGTCCGGCTGCCCCAGCCACACCGGGCAATCGGCAGCCTGACGGGCCAGTTCGGCGGAGTCGCCGCTGGTCAGTACTTCAAGTTCGGGGGCCACCTGACTCAGCAGCCGGGCGTACACCGCGTGGTCGTGTTCAGCAATCAGAACGCGCATCTTCAAACCTTTCGCAAACCGTGCAGGCAACCGCCGAAGGAGTCGCGCTCCTTCGTGGCGGTCGTCGCCGTAAAATCAGTTCCAGGGTGGCAAGAGGCCCAGAACAGGGCCTCGCAGATCAGACCGGATCGTTGCGTCGCAGCAACTCTTCGGGCAAGTGTTCGATGTACTCGTCTTCGGCCGGTGGCATCTGCAGGTGATAGCCCTGCCTGTCGAGATTTTCCAGAACTACCACGATGTCCTCGCTGGCCAGTTTACGCTCGGGCGACAGCACCAGATCGAACGAATGCTTCGCTTTGCCGAAGGCCAGCATCAGCGCTTCCGGCACCCGCTCAAGCGCGTCACTTTTGAGCACGTAAAGGTACATGCCGCTGCGCTTGGAGCTTTGGTAGATGGAACAAATACGTTTCAAGGCTGTTCTCCGGCGGTGGCCAGGCTGTCGAGCAGCATCTGGCCCATGAGTTCGCGGCGCCAGCCACGCAGCGACTCAGGCAATTGATAAGGTCCCTCGGGGAAGCCGCTTTTGACCAGTGCTTCGAGGGTTTTCTTGCGTAGCATCAGTTCCGGTGCGATACCCAGACGCTCGGCTTCGACCTGGCCGAGGGCGCGCAGTTGCTTGATCAGCGCAGCGGCTTCGACCGGCAATGGCTCCGGCACCGCTGGCGGCCATTGATCAGGCCCCACACTGCCAGAGCGCTTGATCAGATCAAGCAGAAATTGGCCGTCCTGACGCACGGTACGTGGGTGCATGTCTTCGATTTTGCCCAGCGCCACGAGGTTGTCCGGTTGCGTGCGGGCCAGCGGCCACAGCGAATGCTCGCGGACAATACGGTTGCGCGGCAGATCACGGGCGCGGGCTTCTTTTTCACGCCAGGCGCACAACTCACGCAGCACCGCCAATTGCGCACGGGACAGTTTCCACGCCAGTTTGGCTTCGCGATAGACCTCGTAGGGGTCGGTTTCGCGGCGCAGATTGGCCACCAGTTCGGCGCCGTCCTCCAGCACCCAGGCGAATTTGTCGTCAGACAGTTTCGGCCGCAACTGGACGAAAACTTCGGCCAGATGCACGGCGTCTTCGGCGGCGTAGCTGATTTGTGTGTCGGACAACGGGCGCTGCAACCAGTCGGAACGGGTTTCGCCCTTCGGCAGTTCGATGCCGAGCACTTCCTGCACCAGCCGCGAATAGCCCATAGAGAACCCGAGGTTCAGGTAGGCCGCCGCCAGTTGCGTGTCGAACATCGGTGCCGGCAGGCTCCCGGTCAGACGCAGCAGCACTTCGAGGTCTTCGCTGCAAGCGTGCAGGACTTTGAGCACCGCCGGGTTTTCCAGCAACGCCGCCAGCGGTTGCCAGGCGTTGATGGTCAGCGGGTCGATCAGGTAGGCGCGTTTGCCGTCGCCAACCTGCAACAGGCCGGCAATCGGGTAGAAGGTGTCGACCCGCATGAATTCGGTGTCGAGGGCAACGAACGGCAGCTGCTGCCACTCGGCGCAAAACTGCGCGAGGCTATCGTTGTCGCGAATCCAGTGAATATCGATGGCCACACGGCTCTCCCTTGAAGAATGGCGCGCAGTATATATCGCCGCCGGCGTTTTACGCGCCTGCGCTGGGCCAGAGCTGTAACGAAATGTCCTGCCAGAGAGAAAGAATAGTCTGACAGCGAGGGGGGCAAGATTAATCCGGGCGTAACGATCTTGCTGGCGCCGCCGAAGGGAGGGTCATATTTAGTTTTTAAATAGTACTCGGGAATTTTGATTTGCCCGCACCGCGTGACCGCACGCCTAATCGACAGCCTCCGCAATCCAGAGTCTGCTGATGGAACACGTTCGCGCCACCGCTCGCCCCACTGTCTGGCTGATGCTCGGCATCATCCTCGTCGCACTCAATCTGCGCCCGTCCATGGCGGCCGTCGGCCCCTTGCTGTCGGCCATACGCGGCGACACCCCTCTGAGTTTCAGCGTGGCTTCGCTGCTGACCATGTTGCCGGTGATGGCGATGGGACTGGCGATGTTTTTCGGCATTGGCATCAGCCGACGTCTGGGCGAACAGCGCACAGTGATCCTGTCGCTGTTGATTATCGGGCTGGCGACGCTGTCGCGGCTGTGGCTCGATTCGGCGGCGCAGTTGATTGGCAGCGCAATGCTTGCAGGGATTGGCATCGCCCTGATTCAGGCGCTGATGCCGGTGCTGATCAAGTCACGCTTCCCCGACAACGTGGCGCTGTGCATGGGCCTGTATGTCACCGCGATCATGGGCGGCGCCGCACTGGCCGCCTCGTTTGCGCCACTGGTAATGGTGCAAACCAGTAGCTGGCGCCTCGGGCTGGCAATCTGGGCGGCATTGGCCTTGCTCGCGTTGCTGCTCTGGTGGACACAACCCACCATGTCATCCAGGCAGAACACGCCAGTAGGAAAACAATCGTTCTTCGGCAATTCCCGCGCCTGGTTACTCGCTATCTTCTTCGGTCTGGGTACGGCGTCCTACACCTGCGTACTCGCCTGGCTAGCGCCGTACTACGTCGAACAAGGCTGGAGCGAACAACACGCCGGCCTGCTGTTGGGTTTGCTGACGGCCATGGAGGTGATTTCCGGGTTGCTGACGCCAGCCATTGCCAACCGCAGCCGTGACCGCCGCGTGGTCCTGGCGACGTTGCTGCTGCTGATCATTGCCGGCTTCTGCGGGTTGATCCTCAGCCCGCAACACCTGAGCCTGCTGTGGCCATGCTTGCTGGGGCTGGGCATTGGCGGACTGTTCCCGATGAGCCTGATCGTCTCGCTCGATCACCTCGACGACCCGCAGCGCGCCGGCGGCCTGACCGCCTTCGTGCAAGGCATCGGTTATTTGATCGCCGGGCTTTCGCCGCTGCTGGCCGGCATCATCCGCGACCGCCTCGGCAGCTTCGAGTGGGCGTGGTGGTCGCTGACCGCAGTGATGGTCGTGATGCTGCTGATGGTGCTGCGCTTCAATCCACAGGCGTACGCCCGACACATCCGCTGAGCGCAAATTTCGTCACCGGGCTAAAGGCTTCTTGCCATCTTTGCGCGGTTTGTCTGGCAACGTCGTGTTGGTAAAACTTTCTGTCCCACAACTGACATTGAAACGTCCTACAGGGCTTTGTCCTGGCACCATCGTTCCGCTACGATCATGCGCACACGTTTGCGCGGATTCAGCGCAAGGAGCACAGCGAGACGGAACGGATGCTGAACAGTAACTTGCTTAGAAAGCTCGACATGCAGGACCTAATGGTATTTATCGCCGTGTATGAGCAGAGCAGCGTCACGGATGTCTCGGAGACGTTGTGCGTCAGCCAGTCCACCGTCAGCTATTGCCTGAAAAAATTGCGCACCAGTTTCGAAGACGAATTGTTCATCAACACCCGCACGGGCATGCGCCCCACCTACAAGGCCGGCACCATGTATGGCCATGTGCAGAAAATCCTCGAAAGCATCAACCTGTGCCATGCCGGCGCTCCAACCTTCGATCCGACGCGGCAGGCAGTGACCTTCAATATCTGCGCCCCGGAATACTTCGAGCAACTGGTGTTGCCGCGCCTGTTGAAGCGTTTCGACTTCGACGATTTGCCAGTGATGGTCAACATGCACAAGTTCGAGACCGACGTGCCCGCCGACGAACTGCGCGACGGCAGCCTCGACCTGGTGATCTGTTTCGGCCCCAACTTCCACCGCAGCCACACCGACCTCAAGTCGCGGATGCTGCTGGAGGACGATCTGGTCTGTGTCTTCGACAAACGCGCCACGCCGCTGGAACCGCGCCTGAGCCTGCAGGCCTTCACCGAACGGCGGCACGTGTTCCCGACACCCTGGACGTCCAGCACTAACATGGTCGACGGCTGGCTGGCGCGTCAGGCGCAGAAACGGCAGATCGTCGCGCGCTCCAACAGTTACAGCGCGGCGCTGAAAATGATCACCGGCACCGACTTCATCCTCACCCTGCCCCGACGTATCCAGCGTCTGCTGACCAAAGAGGCGGTGTTCAATCACTGCGAGGCGCCGAACGGCCTGCCAGGGTTCACCCTCGACATGCAGTGGAGCCAGAGCGCCGATCAGGACAGCGCCAACGTCTGGCTGCGCGAACAGGTGATCAAAGTGTGCAGTGAGCTGGAAGCGGCCTGAGTCCTACACGCCGATGGCAGTCTTGGTGTAGGAATCGCGGTCGATATCGAGCAACTCCACGCACAACTGCACTTCGACCCCGGCTGGCCACTCGCACAGATCCTGCAACACCGCCAGCAGGCTGTCCGAGAGTTGCTTCTTGATCTGTGGCGAACGACCGCTGAGCAGCGCCAGCTTCACGTGGACAAACGCGCGCTCGCCCATAGCGGTACCGACCTTGAACGTCTCGACCTTCACCGCCCGGCTCTTGATATCGAACTCCGCTGCGAACTGACCGGAACCCACCAGCGTGTTGTTGAGCCGGATCAACGCCACATCGGCGTTCAACTGCGGCAGGTTGGCGGTGTATTCCATGTGCAGGTGTGGCATGAGCGGGCTCCAATCAGTGGCAGAAAGGTCGTACATATACCACAGCCCCGCCCTACTCTCCTGCGGGTTTTTCTGACGGTAGCGAGCTTGACGTCTGACGCACTGCCAGGGTTTCCCAGAGCGCCACCAACACCACGATCGCCGTGGTCAGCGCCCCAAGCATCAATGCCGAAAACCAGTGGTTCAACGCCAGCGGCAGCGCCAGCGTGAGCAACACCAGCCCGGCCAGATGCGACAGCGGCGGCAGCGGCCGGTCGGACATGACCCACTTGAACAGCGCATTGCCCAACAGAAACAGCCACGGCCCGCCCACGATCACCAGAGTGCCGGCGTCACTGGCGTGATCCGGATGCACCAGCACCAACTCGTCAGCCACTGCACTGACAATTACCCCCGCGACGATCAGCACGTGCAGATAGGTGTAGGCAATCCGTGCCTGACGCCCCGGATCGCTCGAATGCGCGATGCGGTGATGCGCGCGCTCGGCACCGCTGTCGAAGTACACCCACCACATGCCAATGCTGCCCAGCACCGCCACCAGAAACGCGATGATCCCGGTGACGCTCAGCGTCAGCTCGGCAAAGGTTGCACCGGTCACCAGCAATGACTCACCCAGAGCGATGATCACGAACAGTGCACAGCGCTCGGCCATGTGATTGCCTTCGACGTTCCAGTCGCTCAGCGACGAACGCCCCAACCCCGGCACCCAGAAATACAGCGAAGGTGAAATCAGTTCGATCAGCAGCGCCAGCGCCCAACACAGCAGACGTTGCTGCCCGTCAAGAAAGGCCCCGGCGATCCAGAACACGCCGGAGAACATCAACCACGCCAGAATCCGCTGGAAGTTGCGGGTCATGCTCAGCGATTCGCCACGCACCGCCCAGATCGCAAACAACGTGCGCCCGACCTGCATGAACACGAACGCCGAGGCAAACATCAGCCCGCGCTCGGTGAAGGCCTTGGGGATCGAGGACGACAGCAACAGACCGGCGATCATCAGCCCGAACAGTCCGAGGCGGATCGGCAGTTTTTCCGGGTCGAGCCAGTTGGTGATCCACGAAGTGAAGATCCACACCCACCACACCGCGACCATCAACAGCGCCACCTGCACCGCGCCCAGAATCGACAACTGCGCAAGCAGCGAATGCGAGAGCTGAGTCACGGCAAACACGAACACCAGATCGAAAAACAGTTCGACCATGCCGACCTTGCCACTGTCGAAACTGCCGCGCCCACGCAGCAACGAACGGGAAATGCTCATGGGTCAGGTCTCCGCCGAGGACTTTGCCATTGAGCAAAGCAGCCCGACCAGACGAACGCAAACCCTTGTAGGAGTGAGCCTGCTCGCGATGGAGTCGTGTCAGACAACATCAATGTCGACTGACACACCCTCATCGCGAGCAGGCTCACTCCTACAGGAGATTTGTGTTGGGGATCAGGGCGCGGTCAGCGGCCGCTCACTCATGAACGCTTCAAGTCGCGAACGCAGCCAGCGCTCGGCCGGATCGCTGTCGACATGGCTGAGCCAGACCATCGACAAATCGAGCATCGGCGTCTTGAACGGGAATGGTTCCTTGAATAACCGGCCAGAAGCGGCCATGGCTTCGGCGGTGTAATCCGGCAGGCTGGCGATCAGGTCCGTGCCGGCCAGCAACGCCGGCAATGCACTGTATTGCGGCACCGACAACACCACATGGCGGGTACGGCCGATTTCCGCCAGCCATTCATCGGCATAGCCGCTGATGTTGGCGGTGTGCGACACCAGCACATGCGGCCGCGAGCAGTATTCATCGAGGGTCAGCGGCGAATCCGAGGCATCGGCGCGCAGGATGCTCGGCTGGATATGCCGCAGCAGTTTGCGCTTGGCGTTGGCCGGTAAGCCACGGGTCTGGCTGATGCCGACGGTGATGTCGCCAGCGGCCAGCAGGTCGGGGATGCGCCAGTAATCGACGTGCTGCACCACAAACACCACGCTCGGTGCCTCCTGGCGCAACGCCCGCAACAACGGTGGCAGCAGGCCGAATTCGACGTCATCAGACAGGCCGATGCGAAACGTCATGTTGCTCACGGCCGGGTCGAAATCATGGGTCAGGCTCAGGGCCACCGACAGCGAGTCGAGGGCCGGCGACAGGTACTTGAACAGTTCTTCGGCGCGGGCGGTCGGTTCCATGCGATGGCCGACGCGGATGAACAGCGGATCATTGAACATCACGCGCAAGCGATTGAGCGCCGAGCTGATAGTCGGCTGGCCGAGAAACAGCTTCTCCGCCGCCCGGGTCACGTTGCGTTCGAGCATCAAGGTTTCGAACACCACCATCAGGTTGATGTCGGCCTTGCGTAGTTCATTTCGATTCATCCATTGCCCCCCGATCCCCAGACTGCGGGCAGTGTATGAAGTCCTTGGGACTGGCGTCTATCAGACGATTGGCGGTTTGTTCGACAATCTCACTGCACCGTAAGCGTTTTCAATCCCAACCCCATAACGCGCGCATCGTCATTGAAGCCGAGTTTTTTCGGGCTGATGGCATCGGGCAACTGTAGCCGGACAGTCAGATTTTCCTCGGCGGCCTGCGCGGCGCTGAGCGGAATTTCCAGCCGATTGCCCTGCACCTGGGTCAGACGTGTCGAATACGCCTCCACGCCATTGATGCTGACGATCACCCGCTGACTGAGGTTCGGCGGCATGGCAAACGCCAGGGCATCGATCACTATCGCCCGCGTTCCAGGGGAGACTCGCAGCAGCAGCTCCGCATCCTGCCCGTCACTCCAGGTACCCCACGCTTCCGGGGTGGACCAGCCTTTGGCCAGTTGCCGGGTGCTGCGATTGAACGTCTGCACCAGCCCCGGCTGGCTCAACGGTATCGGCGACATCGCCCGGCCCTGATCAACCATCGCCAGACATTGATCACAGTGCTTCCAGCCCGGTGCCAGCACGACAAAGTCGTCGACCCGGGTCAACAGATCGGTGTCGCTGTGAATGCTTTTTACCGCCAGCATCAGCGCATCGTCATCGAGGATGTACAGCGAGTCGGTGTCGTATTGGCCGCTGGCGAGTTGGCTTTGCGTCATGCGCTGCATCTTGCCCAGCGCCTTGGGGCTCGTACGTCCCAGGTAGGCCGCATCGGTTTTCAGCCCATGGATACTGGCGAAATCGGCAATCGCTTGCCACTGGTCCGGCTGATTTTTCGGTGTCACGGCACGGATGCTCTTGTAGTGTGCCGCCGCGCTGTCCCAGAACGGATCATGCATCGGGCTGGCCCAGGCCGAAGCTTCGGGGACCATTTTCGCGGCTCTCAGACCGGCCCAGGCAATCCGGGTATCGGTAACTTGCACCACCAGCGCCAAGGCCAGCAGTCCCATGGCGATACGCGGTCGATAGCCGCGCACCACCAGATAAATGAGCACTATCACGATGACGTAAAACACCGGCCAGAACATCCGTCCCGAGGCGCGAAAAATATTCGAGAGCCCCACCACGAACTTCGGTAATGGATAACTGAAGGTCTGCAGGCCGACGCCGATCTGGTTCGACAGCGCGAACAGCGTCAACCCGACCAACGCCCAGAACAACAACGGGCGACGGCCCAGCAGCGCCTTCAGCGAAACACCGTTGCGGTACCAGGTAATCAAGGCCAATGGCACCAGCAACAGCACGCCAAGCCCCAGATAATTGAAACCTTCGTAATCGCCGCCGGCCGTGGGAATGTCAGCCAGGACAAACGACCAACCGTCCGCATCCACCAGCGACAACAGGTTCATGCGATAAAAGCCGAAGCCACCGCTCACCGCGCCCCCGGCAATACTGAAATAACCCGCCTGCCAGCAGCACACGCTCACCAGCGCGAACAAACTGCCCAGCTCGATCACGACCTGACGGCGGGTCAGTTTATCCGCCCGCAGTTTGCCAAACAGATCTGCCACCCAGATCAGCGCCACCATGCCCAACAGGTAGGCATGAACCAACGCCGTCACGGCCAGTAACACACCCCATGCCAGGCGTCGGCGCTGCAGTGCCGGGTGCAACGCCAGATATAGCGCCGCGAGAATCAGGAAGTGCCCGGCCAGCGAAAGATGGCCACCGGTACGCAAAAACATCGGCGGCGAAAACACCAGGAGACCGGCACCGAGCAGGCGCAATAAAGGGTTTTCGGTGATCACGCCGAGCAGCTTCCAGGCAAACCAGGCTTGCAGAACGAAACACAGCAACAACCACATGCCAAAGTACTGGAACGTCTCCGGCAACCAGCCATTGAACGGTTTGAACAGCAGCGCCAGCAGCGGATTGGAGTCGGAAAAAATGATCGAGCTGCCCAGTTCCATCCCATAGGACGGGTTCAGCCCGAGGGGAAAGGTCCAGGGTGAATGGCGAAAGAATACCCAGCCCAGGTAATGCGTCGCCGGATCACCGTCCTTGAGCCAGGCAATGTTTTGCGGATCGAGGGCACGCGGGCCGATCACCAGAAAAAACGCCAGCGCTCCCAGCAGGATCGGCAACAGCGCCAAGGTCGGGTGCTTGTTCAAGCCCTTCATTGATACGTCCAGAAATTATGCAGCACAAAGGTGAACGCCGGAATGATCAGTGCCACGGCGCCGATGCCCAGCAAGTAATGAAGTCCGGCAATCTGCGCGGCCCACGCGACGAGCATGGCCAGGCAGAATCCCCCGCAGGAAACCAGCATGAAGCGCAGCAGGGTTTTGCCATGCAAACGGGCAGAAAAACTCCAGGTGGTGTTGATCACATAGGACACCACCGTCGCCACGGCGAACGCCACACCGTTGGCGAGTGGCGGTTGCGGTGCAACGAAGTTGATGAACAGCACCGCCACCAGGGCATGCAGAGCGGTGACGAACAGACCGGTCACGGCAAAGCGCAAGCCGCGCTGGATCAACGCCGATCTGTCGGCTGAGGTCACGGTTTACGCGCCAGCACAAACACGCTCAGGCCGGCCAGGCGGTTCATGCCCATCAGCGGCAATTCAAGGCTGCACAGGGACTTGAGCACGCCGTTGACCAACGGATGATGGCGTTTGAGCTGAGACTGCGGCGTCGCAGCCTGCGGGCCTTTGGGCAGCAAGCGCAAGGCCGCCGCGATCGGAAACACCGCACCGAAATAGTAGGCACCGCGCTGCACAGTCAAACCGGCATCACGGGCCAGGGTTTCAAACTGCGGCAGGGTGTAGCGGCGCTTGTGTTCGAGGAAGTCGTCGTGACCGCTCCAGAGGAACTGGAACGCCGGCACGGTCATCAGGAAACGGCTGCCGGACGGCACTTTATCGACGTAAGCCTTGAGCAGGCTGAGATCGTCGTCGACATGCTCCAGCACGTCCATGAGCAGCACCAGATCCGCGTCGATGGCCTCGATATCGCGGCGGTAATGCACCGGTTTGCCCGCAGTGCTCGCATCGGAGTCGGCGGGGTAGCTGATATCGACGCACCACGCCTCCTGCGCCGAGGTTTGGGTCAGCAGATGGTGCGAGAAAAACCCCGACCCGGCGCCCACGTCGAGAATCCGTGTGATCGGCGCATCACCGAGCAGACGCCGAGTCGCCGCCGCTTTGGAGCAGTAATACCAATGCTCGCCGATGCTGTCGCCGAGGATGTCGGTTTCCTTGAGATCCATGTTTCAGTCCTTGGGGTCGTAGACGCGACGCACCAGAAAAACCGGCCGGCGTTTGGATTCGATATAAGTGCGGCCGAGGTACTCGCCGAGTACGCCGATACCGATCAGTTGCAGGCCACCGAGGAACGTCACGGCCACCATCAGCGAGGCGTAACCGGGCATGTCGACGCCATGGATCAGCGTGCGCACCACGATAAAAATGGCAAAGGCAAAGGACACCAGCGAGACCAGCGCGCCGATATAAGTCCAGATTCGCAGCGGTTCGGTGCTGAAACTGGTGATGCCTTCCAGGGCAAAATTCCACAGCCGCCAGCCGTTGAACTTGCTCTGCCCCGCCACGCGCTCGGGCCGCTCGTAATCAACGTGAGTGGTACGAAACCCGACCCAGGCGAACAGGCCTTTCATGAAGCGCCGGGACTCGGGCAGGGTCAGCAAGGCATCAACCACGCAACGGTCCATCAGGCGGAAATCACCGACGTTTTCCGGCAGCGGTTGCTCGGCGATCTTGTTGTGCAGGCGATAGAACCAGTGCGCCGAAGTCTGCTTGGCCCAGGTGTCGCTGCGGCGACTGATGCGATGACCGAGCACCACCTCGTAGCCCTCGCGCCAACGCTCGATCATTTGCAGAATGACTTCGGGCGGATCCTGCAGATCGGCATCGATGGGGACAACGATCTGCCCGGTGGCGATCTGCAATCCCGCAGACAGCGCCGCCTCTTTACCGAAGTTGCGACTCAGGTCGACGATGCGCAGACGCGAGTCGAGCTGCTGGCGCTCCAGCAGCCGCTCAAGCGTGGCATCGGTACTTCCGTCATTGACGAACACCAGCTCCAGAGCAATCGCAACCTGGTACTGGAAAACTTCATCGATGCGCAGAATGAACGCGTCGAGACTGTCCTCCTCGTTAAAAACCGGGACAACCAGTGATAACGTGACCCGTGTGGCCTGTGCCGTTCCATGCTCAGTCAAGGGAATGCTCTTTTTATAGTGTTTGTCGGTCGCCGAAGGATTTTCGACGCCATGAGCCGTCCCGTATTAAGCAGTAGCGTCGATGGCCTTGCAAGGCGCAAATGGCGACATTTTGGCCAATCCAGACGCCAATGCGTGCGCTCTAGCCCGCACTCTTCAGAAACATCTGCCAACGATTGGAAACAAATGCCCGATAGCGAAAAAACCTCGCTCCGCTAGGCTTGCGTCGATGCGCCACACAGGTTGTCGCAAACACCATCGCAAGGAGCGAACCGAATGTATTTCGAGATCTACAGGCAATCCCGCGGCACCCCGAGCACCGGCAAAGGCCAATGGCGCTGGAGGCTGCGGGCGGGAAACCACGAGACGGTTGCCAGTGGCGAGTCGTATTTGAACAAGGCCGATTGCCTGCATGTGATTGAACTGATCAAAGGCGTGCATGGCGAAACGCCGGTGAAGGAAATCTGACCCCGTCAGTCGATATAGCGCCGTTTCCTACAGCCTCTTCCTTTTCTGCCTGAATCCCTGGCGAAGCACTTTTGCGCCCCTACGCTCTTCAGCGTATGGGGCCATCCGGCTCTGTTGCGCCACATAACATTCAACCCAAAAAGGAGCCGCACCATGGCTAGAGACAAAGCGAAAGACGACAAGCACTTCAACTGCACCCAAACACACGAAGCCGACTACGTCGCCAGCCTCTATCCGCACGCCAAAGATGAAGTGAAAACCTTCCTGGCCACGGCTTGCAAGGACAACACGCTGCACAACTCGACGCACAAGGAGGTGTATGACTTGATCAAGCGCAAGCTGGGGCACTCGCAGCCGTGAGTGACTGAGGCTGGTGTTCGATAAAACCCGCAGAAACAAAAAAGCCCCGTAGCTTTTCAGCTACGGGGCTTTTTGCTCTGTTCGGGAACGACGTGCATAAGACATTGTGGTCCCACACCAGAATCAAACTAGGCATGGGCCTCTCGGTCAAGAACATCCGCAACCCACTGATTGATGCTTTTTTGAGCCAATTGCGCTTTTACGGCAACAGTCGCATGAAGAGCTGGCGCCAAACGCAGACTGAGATTGCCCGAATAAGGCTTTTGCGGGGCACGACCCAGTTTGGCGCAGGTCTCCAGATAGTCAGTAACAGCCTCTTCAAACGCTGACCGAAGCTCTTTTACAGATTCGCCATGAAAACCTACAACGTCCTTGATCCCTGCGATATGGCCAACAAAAAGACCGTCTTCATCGCTGTATTCAATTCGGGCGGCATACCCGTTGTAATTCATCACGTTCATGGAGTGACTCCTGCTTGTTCAAGAAAAGCCCGAGCATCACGAACCTGATAGGGCTTTGCTTCTTTATCCGGGTGAGGTCGGTGGAACGTGGCGACCACACCTCTCAATTCAAACCGAACTCGCGAACCATTGCCTTCCACGGTTTTGGCCCCGACCGCATTGAAAAGAGACTCGATGCGCGCCCATTCCAACGTAGCGGGTATGGGTCGTGAAAATATAGCTGCGAGCGTACCGAGCTGTTTGTTGTTCACAGTATTACACCATGATACCGCGCAGAAAAATTGGCAATCGCGATTCATATCGCTGATTCGTGAAGTGCCCCCTTGAACAAGCGGACAATGCCGCTCTCCAGACTTGAAAAGCGGCGTCTTCTAGTCCTGATTCCGGTGTATATCGGGCACGCAAGTCAGGATAAGGAGTGATTTGAAACAGAGCTGTAGGCAGACTCCGAGAGTTACGTACGAACCGGCATCAGTCGACTCACATCCGATTATCGACTTTTCAACCTCGGGTTCCGGCGACAGGATTTGCTGATTACTCAAGCCAGCAGAAACAAAAAAGCCCCGTAGCTTTTCAGCTACGGGGCTTTTTCTATGTATGGCGGAGAGATAGGGATTCGAACCCTAGGTACCGGTGAAGGTACAACGGATTTCGAATCCGTCCCATTCGGCCACTCTGGCATCTCTCCAACGGCGCGCATCATAACAACACTTTTAGCGAAAGCAAACCCTCTTTCGAAAATTTCTTCGTGCTATCAGATGCTTGCGTCGATTAAAGCGGTACACCCAGACGATTGGCGACTTCTTCGTAGGCTTCGATGACGTCACCGAGGCCCTGGCGGAAGCGGTCCTTGTCCATCTTCTTCTTGGTGTCCTTGTCCCACAGACGGCAGCCGTCCGGGCTGAACTCGTCGCCCAGGACGATGGAGCCGTCGCTGAACACGCCGAACTCCAGCTTGAAGTCCACCAGCAAAAGGCCGGCGTCGTCGAACAGTTTGCTCAGGACTTCATTGACCTTGAGCGACAGTTCTTTCATGCGCGCCAGTTGCTCGGCGGTACCCCAACCGAATGCCACGACGTGGGATTCGTTGATGAACGGGTCGCCCTTGGCGTCGTCCTTCAGGAACAGTTCGAAGGTGTAAGGGTTGAGCTTCAGCCCCTCCTCCACACCCAGACGCTTGACCAGGCTGCCGGCGGCGTAGTTACGCACGACGCACTCGACCGGGATCATGTCCAGCTTCTTCACCAGGCACTCGTTGTCGCCCAGCAGCTTGTCGAATTGGGTCGGAATGCCGGCCGCTTCGAGTTTCTGCATGATGAAGGCGTTGAACTTGTTGTTCACCATGCCTTTGCGGTCGAGCTGCTCGATGCGCTTGCCGTCGAACGCCGAGGTGTCGTTGCGAAACAGCAGGATCAAGCGGTCAGCGTCGTCGGTCTTGTAAACCGATTTGGCTTTGCCGCGGTAGAGTTCTTCACGTTTTTCCATGATGGGCTCCGCTTGCTAAGTAGATGGGCTAGGCGATATGGCGCCAGTCGAGCCCTGAATCTTGATCGGCCAGTTGCAGCCAGTCCGGGTCGCACCCGAGGGTGTCGACGAAACATTGCCGGGCCAGCTGCGGCAGGTTGTTCTTGCTGCTCAGGTGGGCGAGAACCAGATGCTGCAAGCCCTGCCACCCCAACTCGGCCACCAGGAATGCCGCCTGATGGTTATTCAAATGTCCCAGCTCGCCGCCCACCCGTTGCTTGAGAAAGTACGGGTAATGACCACGAGCCAGCATGTCGCGGCAGTGATTGGACTCGATCATCAATGCATCGAGATCCCGATAGCCGTCCAGCACCCGCTCGCAGTAGGAACCCAGGTCGGTCAGCAGGCCGAAGCGCCGCTGCTCGTTATCACTGAATACATACTGGGTCGGCTCCTGCGCATCATGGGCCACGGCAATGACCCCGATGTTCAGTGCGCCGATCTGCAGCTGCTCGCCGCCGGCCAGAAAGCCTGCGGGCTCGATCGGTTTGCGCATCCCGCGCAGTGTGCCGCGACTGAGGTAGACCGGCAGATTGTAGCGCCGAGACAGCAAACCCACGCCATGCACGTGGTCGGCATGTTCGTGGGTTACGAGTATCGCGCTCAGTTGCGCCGGGTTCACACCCAGGCGCAGCAGGCGTTTTTCGGTTTCCCGCAGGGAAAAACCACAATCCACCAGCACATACGTATCAGCACTGGCGATCAGCGTGCCGTTCCCTTGGCTACCGCTGCCGAGAACGGCAAAACGCATGTGATCAGCCCAGGTTGTCCTGAATCACGCTCAACACTTTGCGGGCCACATCGGCCGGCGCGACGGTGTTGATGTTCTTCTCGACGGTTACCTGAACGTTTTCACCGACCTTGCTCAGGCGAACCTGATAACGCTCGGCACGGGCTTCAACTTCTTCCTTGGTCGGCGCACTGCCGAACAGGCTGCTGAAGAAACCAGGCTTGTCGTCTTTCTTCTCGGCCTTTTCGGCCAGGTTGATGTAGTACAGGCCCAGGCTGCGGTTGATGTCTTCAACGCGCCACTGACCTTGCTCCAGCGCACGACCGACGCTCGACCAGGCGCGATCCAGGTCCGGACCGACGTTCAGCACCGGGTTGCCGCTGCCGTCTTCGCTGAGGCTGACACGGCTTGGGGTATCGAAATCACGCGAAGCCAGCATCGACACCGAACCGCCCTTCTCGGAGATCCGGCTCATGCTCGCGAGCATGTCGTCGACCAGGGCTGCGTCCAGGCCAGTGTTGACCGAACGGTTGGTGAAGTCGACGTCGGCGGTGCTGCCGGCAGGACGCTCGGCGCTGACCACGTAGATTTCACTGGTGTTGCGCTGCACGCCTGGCTCGATGCGCACCCGCACGCGGGTTTCGCTGTCGGCGCCAACACCGGCTGCGCTCAGGCGCTTGGCCATGGCTGCGGACAGTTCGTCGGAATGCTGCCAGGTGGTGCTGAATTCACCGGTTTGCGGGCGCTGTTCATCCAGACGGAAACCGTTGTCCTGGAAGAACTGCACCGCCACTGGCCAGACTTCGGCCGGTGGGTGCTGGGCCATGACCCAACGCGAGTCACCGCTCTTCTGCAGCGAGTAGTCGGTCGCGTCGGCAACCGCCGACAGCGGTTGCGGACGCGGCACCACGTATTCGCCCTTGGCGGTGTCATCAGCCACGTTGCGCGGGATCGGCAACAGCGGATCCAGACGTTTGGAGGTGCTGACATTCGGTGGCAGTTGCATCGGTGCAGTCTGTTGCGCTTCCAGGTAATCGCTACCACGGTCACGGAAATAACCTTCCGGGCCCCAGATCCATCCGCAGCCACTGGTGCTGGAGATAATCAAGGCAAGTGCGGAAAGTCCGGCCATTCGCTTCATGCGTTGTACTTCCTCAATTAAACCAGGACGCTGCACTGGCGCAGGGCCGTGCGAAGCGTTTCATGACAAGGAGCGCTCAGCCAGGTCAGCGGCAGGCGGATGCCTTCGTGCATCAGACCCATTTCAACCAAAGCCCACTTCACCGGAATCGGGTTGGCTTCGATGAACAGGTCCTTGTGCAGCGGCATCAGTTTTTCGTTGATGGCCCGTGCAGTCTGGGCATCGCCCTTCAGCGCCGCCTCGCACAGGTCGGCCATTTCGCGCGGAGCGACGTTGGCGGTAACGGAGATGTTGCCTTTGCCACCCAGCAGGATCAGTTCGACTGCGGTCGGATCATCGCCGGACAGCACGATGAAGTCCTTGCTCACGCCGTCGATGATGGCTTTGGCACGTTTCAGGTCGCCGGTGGCTTCCTTGATGCCGATGATGTTCGGCACGGTGGACAGGCGAATCACGGTCTCGGCCTGCATGTCGCAGGAGGTGCGGCCAGGAACGTTGTAGAGAATCTGTGGAATGTCGACCGCTTCGGCAATGTGCTTGAAGTGCTGGTACAGGCCTTCCTGGGTCGGCTTGTTGTAGTACGGCACGACCAGCAGGCAGGCGTCGGCGCCGGCTGCCTTGGCGTTGCGGGTCAGTTCGACGGCTTCGCGGGTCGAGTTGGCGCCAGTACCGGCGATCACCGGGATACGGCCTGCAACCTGCTTGACCACGGCTTTGATGACGGCGATGTGCTCTTCTACGTCAAGCGTCGCCGATTCGCCGGTAGTACCGACCGCGACAATGGCATGGGTGCCGTTCTTGAGATGGAAGTCCACGAGTTTGCTGAGGCTGTCCCAGTCAAGACGCCCTTGTGCATCCATGGGAGTGACCAGTGCCACCATACTGCCCGCAATCATGAAACCGCTCCTGCCGGAAAAAGAGAGCGGTAATGGTACTGGCGCCAAGATGCTTGCACAAGCGAAGTACTGCGCCGCCATTCCCCTTGGCGTCGGTTTTCGCTACCCTTCAGACTTTGATCGGTACTGATCAGCTTGTACGCCGGGTTCCAGCCTCCCTTTTCGGCCTCCCAGGTCCCGTTCCAGCGTCGCTGCTGCACGCTCCACTATTATTGGAGCGAATTGCGAGCCGTGGCCCGGGGCTTTCTGAATCGGCACGCGCAGACGCATCCCGACGACCAACGCTCATCGACTTACCGACCGCTCATCGCTTTAGGAATGCTGCATGTCCACCCCCACAGTTCGCGAACAATTCCTTGTCATCAGTGCCCTTGGCGCCAACCCCATGGAGCTGACTAACGTCCTGTGCCGCGCCAGCCATGAAAATCGCTGCGCCGTCGTCACCTCCCGTCTGACTCGCCATGGCGAATGCAGCGCGCTGATCCTTGAGATCTCTGGCAGCTGGGACGCCCTTGCGCGTCTGGAAGGCAGCCTGTCCGGGCTCGCCAAGAAGCACGCGTTCACGGTCAACGTAGTGCGCAGCGCCGCGCTGGAAAATCGCCCGCAGGCACTGCCGTACGTGGCGTATGTCAGCTCGGCGTATCGCCCGGACATCATCAATGAGCTATGCCAGTTCTTCATGGACCACAACGTCGAACTGGAAAACCTGACCTGCGATACCTATCAGGCTCCGCAGACCGGCGGCACCATGCTCAACGCCACGTTCACCGTGACCCTGCCGGCCGGTACCCAGATCAGTTGGCTGCGCGACCAGTTCCTGGATTTCGCCGACGCGATGAATCTGGATGCCCTGATCGAGCCTTGGCGCCCACAAAACCCAATGTAAGGAAGCTTTCATGGCCGTTGTCATCGACCAACCGGTTGCGGATTTCGAAGCACCTGCCACCAGCGGGCAGACCGTCAGCCTGTCTGCCCTGAAGGGCAAGCAAGTGGTGATCTACTTCTACCCGAAGGACAGCACCCCGGGCTGCACCACCGAAGGCCAGGGTTTTCGTGATCAATACGCGGCATTTCAGGCGACCAACACGGAGATCTTCGGTATTTCCCGCGACAGCCTGAAATCCCACGAGAACTTCAAGTGCAAGCAGGAGTTCCCGTTCGAGCTGATCAGCGACAAGGACGAAGCCGTCTGCCAGCTGTTCGACGTGATCAAATTGAAAAAGCTCTACGGCAAGGAATACCTGGGCGTTGATCGCAGCACGTTCCTGATCGACAAGAACGGTGTGCTGCGTCAGGAATGGCGCGGCGTGAAAGTGCCGGGGCATGTGGATGCGGTGCTGGCTGCTGCTCAGGCGCTGAATAAAGCCTGATATTTCTGCGTCGATTTCACTGACGCCGTCGCGAGCAAGCCCGCTCCCACAGGGATCATCTGAACCTTGTGGGAGCGAGCCTGCTCGCGAATAGCCGCCCTGCAAAATCTGGACAAACTGCTACAGCAGCGGCGCCACCACCGGCTCCTTGCGCGGCCAGGCATCCAGCACCGCTTTGAACAGCGTCGCCAGGGGAATCGCAAAGAACACTCCCCAGAAACCCCACAACCCGCCAAACAACAGCACCGCGCAGATGATTGCTACCGGGTGCAGGTTGACCGCCTCGGAAAACAGCAACGGCACCAGCACGTTGCCATCCAGCGTCTGAATGATCCCGTAGACCGCCATCAGATAGATGAACTGATCGCTCCAGCCCCACTGGAACAGTGCGATCAGCAGCACCGGCACGGTCACTACCACCGCGCCGACGTACGGCACCACCACCGACACGCCGACCAGCAACGCCAGCAGCGCCGCATAGTTGAGGCCGAGCGCGACGAACGCGATGTAGGTCACGCCGCCACAGATCACTATTTCGATGACCTTGCCACGAATGTAGTTGGCGATCTGCCGGTTCATTTCCTGGGCAACCCGGGTGATCAGCGCGCGCTCTCGCGGCAGATAGCCGCGCACCCACTCGCCGATCATGGCCCGATCCTTGAGGAAGAAGAACACCAGGATCGGCACCAGCACCAGATAGATCATGATGTTGACCAGCAACGGTAAACTCGACAGCGAGAAGGTCAGCGCCCACTGCCCGAACTTGCCGATCTCGCCACGCGCCGCTTCGATGGCCTGCAGTACCTGCTCGTCGGAAACCAGATGCGGGTAGCGCTCGGGCAGCAACAACAGCAGCGACTGCCACTTGGCGAGCATGCCCGGCAGCTCGTTGAACAACGTGATCAGTTGATGCCAGAGCAGCGGCAAAACCACCACGATAAACACCAGCAACACGCCCATGAACAGCGCAAACACCAGACCCACCGCCGCCGCACCAGGCATGCGCATGCGCTCAAGGGCGAGCACCAACCCCTGCATCAGATACGCCAGCACCATCCCCGCCAGTACCGGCGCGAGCATGCCGCCGAGGGTGAGCACCGCGGTGAAGGCAAGGAACAACAGCACCGCCAGCACCACCGCCTCTTCATCGGAAAAGTAGCGCTGAATCCAGTCGCGTAACACTTTGAACATCAATAATTCCCAGGTCTTTTACGCTGTCGGTTTCAGGCTTTTTTCAACCAGTAACGGTAAACGCCTGCATCGTCTTCTTCGTGCAGCAGCGTATGACCAGCCAAACGGGCAAAGGTGCGGAAGTCACGCTGCGAGCCAGCATCCGTAGCGATCACCTTGAGCACCGCGCCGCTGGGCAACTTGTTGAGTTCCAGTTTCGCCTTGAGCAACGGCAACGGGCAATTCAGGCCACTGGCGTCCAGTTCACAGTCATGGGCTACAGCGTCAGTCATTGCGGCACTCCGGTTCAGGTGGTTGAGCGGCCTAGAATATCTGGTCGCAAGCCCGGTGTCCGGCTACAGTAAGGTCTTTGTCTTCTAAGGCTTTGTGCATGACATTTCTGCGCCCTACCCTGCTGACGCTCGCTTGCCTGCTCGCCTCACCGGGCTTTGCCGACGATCTGCCGTCACTTGGCGACGCCAGTTCTGCCATTGTCTCGCCACAACAGGAATACCAGCTCGGCCGCGCTTGGCTGGCCATGTTGCGAAGCCAGGTTGCTCAGCTCAACGATCCGCAGCTCAAGGATTACGTCGAGTCCAGCGTCTATAAGCTGGTGGAAACCAGCCAGGTCACCGACCGCCGTCTGGAATTCATCCTGATCAACAGCCCGCAACTCAACGCATTCGCCGCCCCAGGCGGTGTGGTCGGGGTCAACGGCGGGTTGTTCCTCAACGCGCAGACCGAAGGCGAATACGCCTCGGTACTGGCCCACGAACTGGCTCACTTGTCACAACGCCACTTCGCTCGCGGCGTCGAAGCTTCGCAGCGCATGCAGGTGCCGATGATGGCCGCACTGCTGGCCGGCATCGTGATTGCCGCCGCCGGTGGCGGTGATGCCGGGATCGCAACCATTGCCGGCACTCAGGCCGCGGCCATTCAGTCACAACGTACCTTCTCACGCCAGAACGAACAGGAAGCCGACCGTATCGGCATCCTCAACCTGGAAAAGGCCGGGTACGACCCACGCTCGATGCCGACCATGTTCGAACGGTTGATGCGCCAGTACCGCTTCGACGCCAAGCCGCCGGAGTTCCTGCTGACTCACCCGGTGACCGAATCGCGTATCGCCGACACCCGCAACCGTGCGGAACAGGCACCGGCGGGCGGCATCGAAGACAGCATGCGCTATCAACTGATCCGCGCCCGCGTGCAACTGATCTACGAAGAAACCCCGGGACTGGGCGCCAAGCGTTTCCGCGCGCAACTGGACGAGAACCCGAAAAATGACGTGGCGCGCTACGGCCTGGCAATCGCCCAGATCAAAGGCGGTCAGCTCAATGAAGCCCGGGAGAACCTCAAGCAACTGCTGGCCAAGTCGCCCAACGAGATCATCTACAACCTCGCGCAGATCGATCTGGACATCACCAACAACCGTCTGCCGGATGCGCAAACGCGGGTTGACCGGATGCTCACGCAATTTCCGGGCAATTACCCGCTGAATCAGGTCCGTGTCGATCTGTTGCTGAAACAGAACCGCACTGCCGACGCGGAGAAAGCCCTCGAAGGTTTGCTCAAATCCCGCCCGAACGATCCGGACGTGTGGTATCAGGTCGCCGAAACACGTGGTCTGTCCGGCAATATCATCGGCTTGCATCAGGCCCGCGCCGAGTACTTCGCGCTGGTGGGCGATTATCGTCAGGCGATCCAGCAACTCGATTTCGCCAAGCGCAAAGCAGGCAGCAACTTCCCTCTGTCCTCACGCATCGATGCCCGCCAACGCGAGCTGATGGAGCAAGAGCGCATGATCAAGGACATGATGGGCTGAGATTTCTTCAGCGATGCAAATGTTTCAGGCATAAAAAAACCGCCTCTTTCGAGGCGGTTTTTTATTTCACCGCAGGCAGATTATTCAGCCAGTTTGAAGGTGATGAAGCTGGCACGACCTTGACGCAGAACGCGCATCGATACCGAACGATTCTTCGGCAGCGCCTTGGCGATCTCGGCGAACTCCTTGGTGGAGCCGATGGCCTGGTTGTTCAGGTGAGTGATCACGTCACCCGGCTGCAGACCGATCAGCGCTGCTGGACCGTCCTGAACGTCCTTGATGACCACCCCGCCCTTGAGGTCGTTGGTTTTCTTCTGCTCATCGGTCAGTTCAACTACCGACACGCCGAGGCGATTGCTGCTGCTTTCCGTGCCGGACTTCGGCAGTGCTGCCAGCTCTTTGTCTTCGTCCGGAATCGCGCCAACCGTCAGTTCGACGTTCTTGCGCTTGCCGTCACGAATCACTTCGAGGTTGGCCTTGGCACCCGCCTTCAGCGCACCCACCAGATGTGGCAGGTCGGCGGACATGACGATCGGCTGACCGTTCATGCTCAGGATCACGTCGCCCACTTGCAGGCCGCCCTTGGCTGCCGGACCGTCATCCTGGATCTGCGCAACCAGCGCACCGGCCGGCTTATCAAGACCGAACGACTCGGCCAGATCCTTGTTCACTTCCTGGATGACCACGCCCAGCCAGCCGCGGCTGACCTTGCCACCGCTTTTCAGCTGATTGGAAACGTCCATCGCCACATCGATAGGGATGGCGAACGATACGCCCATGAAGCCACCGGAACGGGTGTAGATCTGCGAGTTGATCCCGACCACTTCACCATTGAGGTTGAACAGCGGGCCACCGGAGTTGCCCGGATTGATCGGCACGTCGGTCTGAATGAACGGCACGTAGTTTTCGTTTGGCAGGCTACGGCCGACGGCACTGACAATGCCCTGGGTCACGGTGTGGTCAAAGCCGAACGGCGAACCGATCGCCACGACCCATTGACCAGCCTTCAGGTCCTGAGACTTGCCAAGTTTGAGCACCGGCAGGTCCTTGCCATCGATTTTCAGCAGGGCCACGTCGGAACGCGGATCGGTGCCGATCAGCTTGGCTTTCATTTCACTGCGATCAGCCAGGCGCACGAGGATTTCGTCGGCATCGGCAATCACGTGGTTGTTGGTCAGGATGTAGCCATCCGAGGAAATGATGAAACCCGAGCCCAGTGATTGCGCTTCGCGCTGGCGATCACCCCGTGGCGAACGCTGCTGAGGCGGCATGCCACGCTCGAAGAACTCACGCAGCATCGGCGGCAAGCCTTCCAGGTCTGGCATCTGCTGGTTCACTTTGCGATCCGGCAGTTTCTGCGTGGTACTGATGTTCACCACCGCAGGCGAGGCCTGTTCGACCAGTTGGGTGAAATCCGGCAGGTCGGCTGCCTGGGCAGCAGAAACAGCCTGACCAAGCACCAGCACGGTGGCGAAAATGGAGAGATAAGACTTCAAGCTAAGTATCGACATACAGCTCCCGTTACGACGAGCAGGGTTAAGCGATATGGAGCAAGGAACACCGGGAACCGCGGGCCGGCATTTTTGTTCCGGGAACAACAGACAAGGCCAGAGCCGTGAGGCTCTGACCTATAAAAAACTTTCGGGTGATTTGCAAATGAAAATGCTGAGCAAACATTTCATCTACGTCTCGACGAAGAGGTGGAAATGACTGAAATCAGCTCACTGCTTGCTGGTTGCAGCGCCATCGTTGCGCATCGACAGAGCAATCCGTTCGGCCGTGCCGATTGGAATTTCGCCGACCACCGTCACCATCATTTCGCCTTCAGGCGTGGTCAGGCGGCGGGAGACAGCAACAGTCGGCCCCAGCTGCGTGCGGGTATCGGTCACTGTCGCACCGTTCAGAGGCTCCAGAAAGACCGAGAATCGCGCCAACCCGTCGTCATACATCAGGCTGTTGACCTGAGTTTTGGTTTCCGGGTCTTTGTGCGAGGTGCTGCTGGTCAGTTCAAAGCCCGGCGGCAGCCAGTCGGAATGCCAGACCTGAGCGGTCTTCACGGCAGACGCCTTGTCACTGTCGAGCGTAATTGTCTTGCACTCGGTGCCAGGTTGCAGGTCTTTATCCGACGGGACGTCGGCGGTATCAAGACTGGTGAACTGGAAGCGCTCGAGTAACTGCCCTTTGTCATTGAGCAGCAACGACTTGAGGGGCAAACCGGTCTGCTTGTCCAGATGCAGTTCGAAACCATAGCGATGCTGATCTCGAGGCGTCAGTGATACGATCACCGCATCACGCCCGGCCACGCGCGACTTGCCGATGACGGCAAGGTCATACCAGTTTTTCAGCTTTTGGGGATCAAGCGAACGAGCAGTCGAGTTGGGAGAGTCTCCCAACCCCGCAATCAGGGTGCCGCTGACGCATTGAGTATGCCCATCAACGCGCACGACTTCCTGCGCCGAGCCGTCGAGCTGAAGCAGCCGCTCGCGGACCTGACCATTCTGGACACGATGCCAGATGTTGTGGGTAGAAAAACTACCGTTACGCTCGTAAACGAAGGTGCCGTGGAAGCTTTGCTGCTGCTCGGCCTGGCCCAGACGGGTCAACCAGTCCTGGGCCTCATCGGCATGGGCTGGAACAATGAACCAGCCGCTGAGCAAAAGCGAAAGTAGAGGTATGGCGCGCATGATCCTCCTTAACGGTTTTCCATGCTTGCTGCACGCGCATAAGGCAAGGCGCTTTCAGTACCTTTCAGTGCAGCCTGCTGGGCATGCTGGCGCAGATAACCTGGCAGACGCTGATCGTGCCAGCCTGGCTGACCTTGCAGTACACCATTGGCCATCGGGCCTGTGGCTTCCGAGCTTTCCTTATAGCCAGCCAGAACAGCCGGGCCCTTGACCTGTGGAGCGGCCAGGGATGGCTGATTGGATTGCTGAGCCAGCTCGACACCAGCGATTTCGTCCTGGTTGTACAGGCGAACACCGGCCAGTACGGCAACGGTCACCGAGGCTGCAACGGCCAGACGACCGAGGTTGCGCCAAGGGCCACGGGATACTTTGGCTGGAGCCGTTTCGTCTTCCAGCGCAGCAGAAACTGCCGCAGCAATGTCCAGACGCGGAAGCAGCAGATCCTTGTGCATGGCTGCCCGAGCGATCTGATAACGAGCCCAGGTCTCACGGGTTTCAACATCGTCCAGTGCATTGATCACTCGACGCAATTCCAGTTCGTCCGCTTCGTTATCCATCACTGCGGACAGCGATTCCTGCAGGGCTTCACGACTCATGGCGTTCCTCTCTTGGCTGTCGCCGCTGTCTCAGTTTTCCTGCAACAACGGCTGCAGGGCTTTATCGATGGCCTCCCGGGCGCGGAAGATCCGGGAGCGCACGGTACCCACCGGACACTGCATGACGCTCGCAATGTCCTCGTAACTCAGACCATCGAATTCGCGTAAAGTTAAAGCCGTACGCAAATCCTCTGGCAGTTGCTGAATGGTTCGATGGACGGTGCCTTCGATCTCATCCCGCAGCAATGCGCGCTCCGGTGATTCAAGATCCTTGAGGCCGTGATCGCCGTCGTAGAACTCTGCATCTTCAGAACTTACATCGCTATCCGGCGGCCGGCGGCCGCGTGAAACCAGATAGTTTTTTGCCGTGTTGATGGCAATGCGGTAAAGCCACGTATAGAACGCGCTGTCTCCGCGAAAGTTTCCTAGCGCTCGGTATGCCTTGATAAAGGCTTCCTGAGCCACATCCTGGGCTTCATGGGTGTCGTGCACGAAACGCACGATCAACCCGAGAATTTTGTGCTGATATTTCAGCACCAGCAGATCGAAAGCTCGCTTGTCGCCACGCTGAACGCGTTCGACCAGCTGCTGATCCTCTTCCTGGGTTAGCATGAACACTCCTCGATAAGCATGGAGGAGGCTTGCATAACTAAACGACCAGACTTGCAAACATAGACTCGGGCTTTTCGCAAAAGTTCTCCCCCTCCAGGCAAGTTTCCTGCGGGCTCTGATTTGGCACGCACGAAAAACGCAGCGCGGGATAAACCGGCTGCGCGAATAATCTTGTCATCGGTTCGCCGGCAAAAACCCAATCGCAGGTTCTGCATTGAAGCCGACACTGTCCCGTGTTTCAGGCAACTGTCTATTGATCTTGGGCCTCTGGCAAAAGTTCCAATTATTTATAGGCATGCTGAAGCGACATTGAGCGACCGTGCGCTGAAAAAGCCTGTTTCATCCTCGATACAGTCGCCTTTTCCCAAAACGACAGAAAAAAACTCCCGACGAAGCGTCAAGCATTTGTCGTCACAGTAGTTTCACAATGCCATACGAGCCCGGCTATTGTGCCGCTCCACCCCTCTATATACTAGTGGGCTGTGTGGCTGTCTTGACTCGCCGATCCAGCTGTCTTGCGCCAACCCCGATCCGGGTCGCTTTGAGCGGAATCCTGAAATGAGCCAACAGTTTCAACACGATGTTCTGGTCATTGGCAGCGGCGCTGCCGGTTTGAGTCTCGCGCTGACCCTGCCGGGTCATTTGCGCATTGCCGTATTGAGCAAAGGTGATCTGGCCAACGGCTCGACCTACTGGGCCCAGGGCGGCGTCGCTGCCGTGCTGGACGATACCGATACTGTCGAATCCCACGTCGACGACACTTTGAACGCCGGCGGCGGCCTGTGCCATGAAGACGCGGTACGCTTCACCGTCGAGCACAGCCGCGAAGCTATCCAGTGGCTGATCGACCAGGGCGTCCCCTTCACCCGTGACGAACAGTCCGGCACCGAAGACGGCGGTTTCGAATTCCACCTGACCCGCGAAGGCGGTCACAGCCATCGACGCATCATCCACGCCGCCGATGCAACGGGCGCAGCGATTTTCACCACCCTGCTCGCCCAGGCCCGACAACGCAGCAATATCGAACTGCTGGAGCAGCGAGTTGCCGTTGATCTGATTACCGAGCGTCGCCTGGGCATGGACGGTGATCGCTGCCTCGGCGCCTACGTGCTGAATCGGGCGACCGGAGAAGTCGACACCTACGGCGCACGCTTCGTGATCCTCGCGTCCGGCGGCGCGGCCAAGGTCTACCTCTATACCAGCAACCCCGACGGCGCTTGCGGCGATGGCATCGCCATGGCCTGGCGTTCGGGTTGCCGGGTGGCGAACCTGGAATTCAACCAGTTCCCCCCCCCCTGCCTATATCACCCGCAAGCCAAGAGTTTCCTGATCACCGAAGCCCTGCGCGGCGAAGGTGCACACCTGAAACTGCCCAACGGCGAACGCTTCATGCCGCGCTTCGACAAACGTGCCGAACTGGCCCCGCGCGACATCGTCGCCCGGGCCATCGACCATGAAATGAAGCGTCTGGGCGTCGACTGCGTCTATCTGGACATCAGCCACAAACCCGAAGCCTTCATCAAAAGCCACTTCCCGACCGTCTACGAGCGCTGCCTGGGATTTGGCATCGACATCACCAAGCAACCGATCCCGGTCGTACCGGCGGCGCACTACACCTGCGGCGGCGTGATGGTCGACCAGCACGGTCGCACCGACGTGCCGGGGCTGTACGCGATTGGCGAAACCAGCTTCACCGGTTTGCACGGCGCCAACCGCATGGCCAGCAATTCGCTGCTCGAATGCTTCGTCTACGCCCGTTCGGCGGCAACGGACATTCTTGCGCAACTGGATGATATTGCGGCCCCAAGCGCTTTGCCCGAATGGGACGCCAGCCAGGTGACCGATTCGGACGAAGACGTGATCATCGCGCACAACTGGGACGAATTGCGTCGTTTCATGTGGGACTACGTGGGCATCGTGCGCACCAACAAGCGTCTGCAACGGGCACAGCACCGTGTGCGTCTGTTGCTGGACGAGATCGACGAGTTCTACAGCAACTATAAAGTCAGCCGCGACCTGATCGAGTTGCGCAACCTGGCGCAAGTCGCTGAGCTGATGATCTGCTCGGCCATGGAGCGCAAGGAAAGTCGCGGACTGCATTACACCCTCGACTACCCGAACCTGCTGCCAGAGGCGCTCGATACTATTCTGGTGCCGCCCACCTACGCCGGCTGAACTTGAGCCGCACCCGCAGGCGTCGGTGTACATCTGCCGCCTGCGCGTCGCGTGGTACGCAGATCGATCTGACGCGCCACTCTCCGCGCAGACGAAACCGCAGCACCACGATCAGTGGCAGCGCCAGGCTGTCAGGGCGCAGTTGCGCCGCTTGCCAGCCGCCCGCCTGACTCCACAGCTGCCAGCCATCGGCATCACGTCGCAAACCGCAAAATGCGTCGGGATGCGTCAACATCACTTGCCGTGGCAACACCCAGAGCGCCTGTATCAGACACGCGAATGCGCCGAGCAGACTGGCCCAGAGTGGAATCGAAAGCATAAACAAGGCACCCAGAGCGAACGCCTGGGCCAACAGATACACCGCCAGCAACTGCCGTGAGGCATGCCAGCGGCATTCGAACGTGTTACTTGGGCTGAACACGATCCAGAATCATCCGGACCATGCGCTGCAGCTCCGGGTCTTCGGATTCGCTGCGCTCCATGAACCAGCCGAACATGTCCTGATCCTCACAGGTCAGCAGGCGGACATACAAATCGCGATCGACCTGATTGAGGTGCGGGTAAGCCTCTTTCACGAACGGCACCAGCAACACGTCAAGCTCAAGCATGCCGCGACGGCTGTGCCAAAAGAGGCGATTCAGTTCAACTTGTTCGACCATGGAGCCCTCCTCAAATAGGCGCGCAGTATACAGCCCCGACGCGGGACGCACAGTCGGCTTTGGTCGGGCACCACCGATCCTTTATCAACTACCCATTTCAACAACGCGCCCTTATGATGTGCCCCAGACTTTTTACCCTGCGATGACCCATGGCCGATTCTGCTTTTTTCTGCACCCTGACTCATGAAGGCGTACTCGCGGTTCGCGGCGTGGATGCCGGCAAATTCCTGCAAGGCCAATTGACCTGCAACCTCAATTACCTCAGTGACAGTCAGGCCAGCCTCGGCGCGCGCTGCACGCAAAAAGGCCGGATGCAGTCCAGCTTCCGCATTCTGCTCGAAGGTGACGGCGTGCTGCTGGCGATGGCCAGCGAACTGCTGGAGCCACAGCTGGCGGACCTGAAAAAGTACGCCGTGTTCTCCAAATCCAAACTGACCGACGAAAGCGCCGCCTGGGTGCGTTTTGGTCTGGAGCATGGCGACAAGGCGCTGGCCGCGCTCGGCCTGCCATTGCCCGCCGACACCGACAGCGTGGTGCGCAGCGAAGGCCTGATCGCGATTCGCGTCTCGTCGAATCGCGCCGAACTCTGGGTGCCGGCCAATCAGGCCGATACGATCAAGGCCAGATTGGCCGCCGCCCTGCCTGAAGGCGATCTGAACCAATGGCTGCTGGGCCAGATCCGCGCCGGTATCGGCCAGGTCATGCCGACCACCCGCGAGCTGTTCATCCCGCAGATGCTCAACCTGCAAGCGGTCGGCGGCGTGAGCTTCAAGAAAGGCTGCTACACCGGTCAGGAAATCGTCGCGCGCATGCAGTACCTGGGCAAGCTCAAGCGGCGCCTGTATCGCGTGCAACTGGACGCGACTGAACTGCCGGAACCGGGCACCCCGCTGTTCGCCCCAAGCCATGGCAGTGCCATCGGCGAAGTGGTGCTGGCCGCCCGCACCGAAGAAAAAATTGAACTGCTGGCGGTGTTGCAGGCCGAAGCTGCCGAAGCGGGTGATCTGCACCTGGGTGCCCTTGAAGGCCCCGCGCTGCATTTGCTCGACTTGCCCTACGAACTGGATCGTGACCGCGAAATCCAGCGCTGATCGCAGCATTTGTTGCAACACCCTAGAGAGTCCACATGAGCGAGCTGGCGGATAAGGTCCAACAGGATTTGGTTGAGGCCATCGATAACGATGACCTGGTTCTGCCAACGTTACCGGAAGTGGCCCTGCAAATTCGCAAGGCCGCCGAAGACCCGGAAATCAGCGTCAGCGATCTGAGCAAAGTGATTGGCCGGGACACGGCGCTCTCGGCGCGCCTGATCAAAGTGGTCAACAGTCCGCTGTTGCGCGCTGCGCAGGAAGTCACCGACCTGCACACCGCCATCACCCGGCTGGGCATCAACTACAGCAGCAACCTGGCGATCGGCCTGGTGATGGAGCAGATTTTCCACGCGCGTTCCGAAGTGGTCGAACAGAAAATGCGTGAAGTCTGGCGCAGGAGCCTGGAGATCGCCGGCGTCAGCTACGCGCTGTGCCGGCGCTACACCCAGCTCAAACCTGACCAGGCTGCGCTCGGAGGACTGGTGCATCAGATCGGCGTACTGCCGATCCTGACCTACGCCGAAGATCACTACGAACTGTTGTCGGATCCGGTCAGCCTCAACCATGTGATCGACCACATTCACCCCCTGCTGGGCGACAAGCTGCTGCGCGTCTGGGAGTTTCCGGAAAGGCTGGTGGAGCTGCCGGGGTTGTATCAGGACTTCAAGCGCAATTCGGCACAGATTGACTACGTCGATCTGGTGCAGGTGGCTAGCCTGTATTGCCACAAGGACACCGATCATCCGTTTTCGCGGATTGATCCGGCGAGTGTGCCGGCGTTTCACAAGCTGGGGATTGATTCAGAGAACCAGCAATTGTGCGCTGATCTGAAAGAGTCGCGGACGATGTTTTACTGATCAGGAACCGCGGCGCGGCCTTCGCGAGCAAGCTCCCACATGGGATCTGTGTCGTACACAAATCCCATGTGGGAGCTTGCTCGCGAAGAGGCCCGCACCAACACCACATTTACCCGGCAATAAAACTCACTCGAACCTTCAAACCCGCCTGCTCGCCATCATGCAACGTGATCTGCGCCAGGTGCGCGCGGCAGATTTCCCCGACAATCGCCAACCCCAGCCCTGAACCCGCCACCTGCTGATTACGTCGGTAGAAGCGCTCAAACACCCGATCACGCTCTTCCAGTGGAATTCCCGGCCCGTCATCTTCGACCTCAAGAACCGCCGGCGCCGCCACCCGCAAAATCACGTTGCCGCCCGGCTGGGTATGGGCGAGTGCGTTGTCCACCAGATTGCTCAGCAACTCATTGAGCAACGTGGGTTCGCCGCGCAGCCACACCGGCTCATCCGCCTCCAACGCCAGCGCGACGCCGCGCGCATGGGCCAAAGGCGCCATGGCCATACCCAATTCGCGGGCCAACTGACTCAGATCCAGCAGTTGCGCGCCGCCTTCGGCAATCGCCCGGGCACCGTTTTCCACCCGCGCCAGCGACAACAGTTGATTGGCCAGGTGGGTCAGGCGATCGGTGCTCTGCGCCGATGACTCCAGAGTACTGCGCCAGGTTTCCGGCTCGCTGGAACGCAATCCCAACTCCAGCCGCGCCTTCAACGCCGCCAACGGTGTGCGTAGCTCGTGCGCGGCATCAGCAATGAATTGCGCCTGACGCTCGAACTGCCCACGCAAACGCTCGGTGAAATGGTTGAGTGCGCGCACCAGCGGCCACAACTCGCGCTGCACTTCCACCAGCGGCAGCGGCCGCAAATCGTCCGGCTGACGCTCCTCCACCGCCGTGCGCAAGCGCTCCAGCGGGCGCAGCGCGGCACTGACCGCAAACCACACCAGCATCAGAGCGCCGATGGCCAGCATGCCCAGGCGCAACAGCGTGTCGGCCGCCAGACTGCGGGCCATGGCGACCCGCGCCTCGTCGGTTTCAGCGACACGGATTTCCGCCATGCCGTTCATGTTCGGCTCGGTCACCGCTTTGAGCAGACTGACCACACGCACGTTCTGCCCGCGATACGTCGCGTTATAGAAGCGCGCCAACGCCGGATAATCGTCGGTGCGTGGCGTGCCGGGTGGCGGCCCGGGCAGATTTTCATAACCGGAAATCAGCTTCTGATGGATGTCGTTGACCTGGTAATAAATCCGCCCGGCACTGTCGTAGGCGAAGGTATCGAGGGCCACGTAAGGCACGTCGGCGCTGAGCGTCCCGTCGCGCTGCGACAGGCCCGCAGCGATGGTTCGGGCCGAGGCCAGCAAGGTGCGGTCGTAGGCGGTGTCGGCGGCTTCGCGCCCGTTCCAGTACGCGCTCAAGCCACTGGCGAGCATCAACACCACCAGCAACAGCGCGAGGTTCCACAGCAACCGCCAGCGCAGGCTGCTGGGCTTATGCATCGCGGCTTTCCAGCAAGTAACCGAGGCCGCGGAAGGTCACGATCGCCACCGCTTGGCCGTCGAGTTTCTTGCGCAGGCGATGCACGTAGATTTCGATGGCGTCGGGGCTGGCTTCTTCGTCAAGACCGAACACCTGAGCAGCCAGTTGCTCCTTGCTCATCACCCGTCCCGGGCGTGCAATCAGCGCTTCCAGCACCGCCTGCTCGCGGGAGGTCAGGGTCAGCAACTCTTCGCCGAGGCTGAAGCGCCGGGTGTCCAGATCGTAAGCCAGCACGCCGCAACGCTGCTGACGTTCGCCGCCGAGCACACTGCGCCGCAGCAGGGCTTTGACCCGGGCTTCGAGTTCGGTCAGTTCGAACGGTTTGGCCAGGTAATCGTCAGCGCCGAGATTCAGGCCGTGAACCCGGTCCTTCACGTCACTGCGCGCCGTCAGCATCAATACCGGCAGGTTTTTACCGCGTGCACGCAGGCGCGCCAGCACCTCGAAACCGTCCATGCGCGGCAGACCGACATCGAGGATCGCCATCGCGTACTCCTCGCTGCCCAGCGCCAGGTCGGCAGCCACGCCATCGTGCAATACGTCCACGGTCAGACCGGTGCTCTTGAGCGCCTGGGCGACACTTTCGGCCAGTTGCAGATGGTCTTCGACGAGCAGAACACGCATGGATCTCTACCTCATTCAGGGATGGCCGACGCCACTCTTTGCCGCGGAGTTTACAGCCGCAACCGCCGCTGTGAAGCCCGAAAACCGTGAAAACCAACTGAAAGGTTAGCGAAAGGTTAGGCCGTTAGAGTCCGGTCACGGACAGTTTCGACTGCCGTCGCTGCTGCCACACAGCGATACGAAAAACGCCTCGAAGCGTTTTCGACCAATAAGAACAATAAACGGAGTACACCGCGCATGCCGTCCTTGCAGACCAGGGCTCTTACGCCCGCTCGTCCTTCGCGTTTCAGCCACACCGCCCTCGCCAGTGCCGCCGCCCTCGCCGGCTTTTCGCCGCTGAGCTACGCCGACTTCATCGAAGACAGTTCCGCCACCTTCGAAACCCGCAACATGTACTTCAACCGCGACTTTCGCGACGGCACCAGTGCCCAGCAAAGCAAGCGTGATGAATGGGCGCAGGGTTTCATGCTCAACCTGCAATCGGGTTACACCGACGGCACTGTGGGGTTTGGTGTCGATGCACTGGGCATGCTGGGGGTCAAACTTGATTCGAGTCCGGACCGTACCGGCACCGGCCTGTTACCGACCCACGATGACGGGCGCGCCGCCAACGAATATTCCAAGGTCGGCCTGACCGGGAAAATGAAAATCTCCGCCACCGAACTGAAAATCGGCAGCCTGATTCCGGAACTGCCGATCCTCAAACCGAACGACGGGCGCATCCTGCCGCAGACGTTTGAAGGCGGTTTGCTGACCTCCAAAGAGATCAAGAACCTGACCTTCACCGGCGGCCGCCTGGACAAGGCCAAGGACCGCGACAGTACCGATTTCGAGGACATTGCCCTCAACAACAAGAACAGCCGTTTTGCCGGTACCGTGGCCGGCAAGCATTTCGATTTTGCCGGCGTGGACTACAAGTTCACCGACAAGATCACCGGCAGTTACCACTTCGCCCAACTCGATGAAGTCTACAACCAGCACTTCTTCGGCCTCGTTGCCTCGCGGCCGATGGGCCCGGGCACGTTCGCCACTGACTTGCGCTTTGCGGTCAGTGACGATCAGGGTGCAGCCCGCGGCGGCGAGATCGATAACCGCTCGCTCAACGGCCTGGTCAGCTATGCCTTGAGCGGCCACAAATTCACGGCCGGTTATCAGCACATGTCCGGCGACAGCGCCTTCCCGTATGTCGATGGCAGCGACCCGTACCTGGTCAACTTCGTGCAGATCAACGACTTCGCCGGCGCCGAAGAGCGCTCGTGGCAAGCGCGTTATGACTTCGACTTCGCCCGCCTCGGCATCCCGGGCCTGTCGTTCATGAGTCGTTACCTGAGCGGTGACAACATCAAGCTCAAGAACGGCGAAGAAGGCAAAGAGTGGGAGCGCAACACCGAGATCAAATATGTAGTACAAAGCGGCGCCCTGAAGGACGTTGCCGTACGCCTGCGTAATGCCACCTACCGTTCCAATTACTCCGCTCGCGATGCCGATGAAGTGCGTCTGCTGGTGAGCTATAGCGTTGCCCTTTGGTAATTCAGTACGTCCATAACAACAACTCCCAAGGAGACATAGATGAACTTATCACTGCGTAAAGTAGCTCTGGCCGCTGGCGTCATGCTGTTCGCCGGCCAACTGATGGCCGAACCGAAACGTCCCGAATGCATCGCCCCGGCCTCCCCCGGCGGCGGCTTCGACCTGACCTGCAAATTGGCGCAGAGCGCGCTGGTCAACGAAAAACTGCTGACCAAACCGATGCGCGTGACCTACATGCCCGGCGGTGTCGGCGCGGTGGCGTACAACGCGGTGGTCGCTCAGCGCCCGGCCGACGCCGGCACGCTGGTGGCGTGGTCCAGCGGTTCGTTGCTGAACCTGGCGCAAGGCAAGTTCGGCCGTTTCGATGAAACCAACGTGCGCTGGCTGGCCGCCGTCGGCACCAGCTACGGCGCCATCGCGGTGAAAAGCGATTCGCCCTACAAGACCCTCGACGATCTCGTCAAAGCGCTGAAGAAGGATCCGAGCTCCGTAGTGATTGGTTCCGGCGGCACCGTCGGCAGCCAGGACTGGATGCAGACCGCACTGATCGCCAAGGCCGCCGGGATCAACCCGCGTGACCTGCGTTACGTCGCCCTCGAAGGCGGCGGCGAAATCGCCACCGCCCTGCTCGGCGGCCACATTCAGGTGGGCAGCACCGACATCTCCGACTCCATGCCGCACATCCAGAGCGGTGACATGCGTCTGTTGGCCGTGTTCGCCGACAAACGCCTCGACGAGCCGGAAATGAAAGACATTCCGACCGCCAAGGAACAAGGCTACGACATCGTCTGGCCAGTGGTTCGTGGTTTCTACCTGGGGCCAAAAGTCAGCGACGAAGACTACGCCTGGTGGAAAGACGCGTTCGACAAACTGCTGGCCTCGGACGACTTCGCCAAGCTGCGCGATCAGCGTGAACTGTTCCCGTTCGCCATGACCGGCCCGGAGCTGGACACCTACGTGAAGAAGCAGGTCGCGGACTACAAGGTGCTGGCCAAAGAGTTCGGCCTGATTCAGTGATCGTCTCTGTCTAGCGGCCGTGGCCTCGCGCATCGAGGCCACGGCACAGGAGTTTCCCATGCTCTTACAACGCATTTTCGCCTCAGTGCTGTTGCTGGTCTGTGTCGGCCTGGCTCTGATGGCGTGGCCGTATCAAGCGGCTTTCTCTTACGAACCGGTGGGCCCGCGCGCCTTTCCCCTGCTGATGCTCGGCCTGATGGGCGTGGCGCTGCTGTACATGGTGTTTCGTCCCGCGCCGATCAAACACAGTGAAGACGAGCCACCGCTGGATCGCGAAACCCTGACCAAGATCGGCATTTGCGTCGTCCTGCTGCTGGTGTTCGCCGGCACATTTGAACCGCTGGGTTTCATCATCGCGAGCGTGATCACCGGCATCCCGATGGCACGCCTGTACGGCGGTCGCTGGTTGCCAAGCGTGGCGATCATCAGCCTGATGGCCGTCGGTCTTTACCTGCTGTTCGACCGTTTGATGGACGTTCCGCTGCCCCTTGGCCTGCTCAGCGTTCTGGAGAACTGATATGGATACTCTTGGCTATTTGGGTCAGGGTTTTGGCGTCGCGCTGAGTCCCTACAACCTGGTGACCGCGCTGTGCGGCACACTGATTGGCACTGTTGTCGGGCTGTTGCCGGGCCTGGGCCCGATCAACGGCGTGGCGTTGCTGATCCCGATCGCATTCGCCCTCGGCCTACCGCCGGAGTCGGCGCTGATTCTGTTGGCTGCGGTGTATCTGGGTTGCGAATACGGCGGACGGATCAGTTCGATCCTGCTGAACATCCCGGGCGAAGCCTCCACTGTGATGACCACTCTCGACGGCTACCCGATGGCCCGCAAAGGCCTGGCCGGTGTGGCGCTGTCGCTGTCGGCGTGGAGTTCGTTCATCGGTGCGTTCATCGCCACGTGTGGCATGGTGCTGTTCGCCCCGCTGCTGGCGAAATGGGCGATTGCCTTCGGGCCGGCGGAATACTTCGTGTTGATGGTGTTTGCGATTGTCTGCCTCGGCGGCATGGCCGGCGATCGACCGTTGAAGACCTTTATTGCCGCGCTGATCGGGTTGTTCCTGTCGACGGTCGGCATCGACGCCAACAGCGGTGTGTACCGCTTCACCGGCGACAACATTCACCTGACCGACGGCATTCAGTTCGTGGTGTTGGTGCTGGGCCTGTTCTCCATCAGCGAAATTCTCCTGCTGCTGGAAAAAACCCACCACGGCCAGGAAGCGGTGAAAGCCACGGGCCGGATGATGTTCAACTTCAAGGAAGCGGCGTCAGTATTCGTGGTCAACGTCCGGTGCGGCGTACTGGGCTTCATCATGGGCGTGTTGCCGGGTGCCGGCGCAACCCTGGCCAGTGCCGTGGCCTACATGACCGAGAAACGCATCGCCGGCGCCAGCGGCAAGTTCGGTGAAGGCGATGCCCGTGGCCTCGCAGCGCCGGAAACCGCGATCGGCGGGGCAGCATGCGGCGCACTGGTGCCGATGCTGACCCTCGGCGTTCCCGGCTCGGGCACCACGGCGGTGATGATCGGCGCGCTGTCGCTGTACAACATCACCCCGGGCCCGCTGCTGTTCCAGCAACAACCCGACATCGTCTGGGGTCTGATCGCCTCGTTGTTCATCGCCAACGTCATGCTGGTGATCCTCAACATCCCGATGATCCGCATCTTCACCCGCATCCTCGCCGTGCCGAACTGGGCACTGGTGCCAGTCATCGCCATCATCACCGGGATCGGCGTCTACGCGGTGCACGCCACCACATTCGACCTGTTCCTGATGATCGGTATCGGCATCTTTGGCTACATCCTGCGCAAGCTGGACTTCCCGCTGTCGCCGCTGCTGCTGGGGTTCATCCTTGGCGAACTGATGGAGCAGAACCTGCGGCGCGCCCTGTCGATCTCCAACGGTGCGCTGGAAATCCTCTGGTCGAGCCCGATCACCCTCGGTGTCTGGGTACTGACGGCGATCATGCTGCTGATGCCGATCATCCGTATCTGGCGCAAACGTGCGGCCGCGCAACGCGCCATCGCCGATGTCTGATCGGTCTTCCCTCAGAAGCCGGTGGGCCACCCCGCTGGTCGGTCTGCTTGGCGGTTTTATCGCCAGCCAGATCGGCTGGCCTCTGCCGTGGATGGTCGGCTCGTTACTGGCGATCATCCTGGTGCGCTGCCTGACCCCGTGGCAACTCACGGAAATCCCCGGCGGGCGCAAATGCGGCCAATGGATCGTCGGCATCGGTATCGGCCTGCACTTCACCCCGGTGGTGATGGAGCAGGTGCTGAGTCACTTCGGTTTGATCTTCTTCGGTGCGCTGGTCACCAGCCTGTCGGCAGTGGTCGGTGTGTGGCTAATGCGCCGTACCGGCGAGGATCGCGCCACCGCTTTTTTCTCGAGCATGCCCGGCGGTTCCGGGGAGATGGTCAACCTCGGTGCGCGCAATGGCGCGATGCTCAGCCATGTCGCGGCGGGGCAAAGCCTGCGGGTACTGGTGGTGGTGCTGTGCGTGCCGGCAGCGTTCAAGTATCTGCTGGGCGACGGCACACCGATTTCCCACGCCGGCAACGTCGATTGGCGCTGGCTGGCGATTCTATTTCCTACAGGCGCCCTGCTCGCCTGGCTCTGGCAGCGTTTGCGTCAACCCAATCCCTGGCTGTTCGGGCCGTTACTGGTGAGTGCCACGGTGAGCATCGTCTGGGATCTGCACATCGGTCTGCCGGACGGTGGCAGCCAGATCGGTCAGTGGCTGATCGGCAGCGGACTCGGCTGTCACTTCAACCGCCAGTTCTTCCGGCGCGCGCCGTCATTCATGGGCCGCACGTTGATCGGCACGGCGCTGACGATGTTGATCGCGACATTGGCGGCATTGGGCTTGAGTGCGCTGACCCATCTGGATCTGCGTTCACTGACGTTGGGCATGATGCCCGGCGGGATTGCCGAGATGAGTCTGACGGCGGAGACCCTGCAACTGTCGGTGCCACTGGTGACGGCGATGCAGGTGATGCGGCTGTTGTTTGTGTTGTTTCTGGCGGAGCCGTTGTTCAAGTACTGGAACCGTAATCCCGAGTGATACCGAGTCGCCTTTTTCGCGAGCAGGCTCGCTCCCACAAGGTTTTGAGGTGTGCACACAATCTGTGGCAACCACAATAACCTGTGGGAGCGAGCCTGCTCGCGAAGGGGCCGGCCCGGTCAGCCAGTCAAACCGGCGGCAGACGCCACTCGATCGGCGCTTCGCCATTCTGCTCAAGAAACTTGTTGGTCCGGCTGAAGTGCCCGCAACCCAAGAAGCCGCGATACGCCGACAGCGGTGACGGATGCACCGACGTCAGCACCAAATGCTTGGTCGCATCGATCAGCTTCTGCTTGCTCTGCGCATGCGCGCCCCAGAGCATGAACACCAGGTGCGGCTGCCGCTCGCTGACCAGTTCAATGATCCGATCAGTAAAAAACTGCCAGCCCTTGTCCTTGTGCGCGTTGGCGTTGGCACGCTCCACGGTCATGGTGGTGTTGAGCATCAGCACGCCCTGATCGGCCCAGCTTTGCAGGTAGCCGTGGTTGGGGATGTCGATGTTCAGGTCGCGTTTCAACTCTTTATAGATGTTGACCAGCGACGGCGGCGCCGGTACGCCCGGCTGCACCGAGAAGCACAAGCCATGGGCCTGGCCCGGGCCGTGATACGGGTCCTGACCGAGAATGACGACTTTTACCTTATCCAGCGGCGTGGAGTTCAGCGCATTGAAAATCAGCGGTCCCGGCGGATAGATTTCCTTGCCGGCCGCCCGCTCCTGCTGCAGAAAGTTGCGCAACTCTGCCATGTAAGGCTGGTCGAACTCAGCACGCAGTGCCTCCTTCCAGCTCGGTTCGAGTTTGATACGGTCGTCAGCAGTCATGGTTACATCCGGCGAAAACAATTGGGGCGAACCCTAGGAAACCCGCCCATGCTTGTCAATTGATCTGACGCAGATCCGGCACTTTCCCACACAACGATCATACTGATCGTTCAAATTCCCGATCGAGGTCACGATGAATCTGCACTTCGAAGAACTCACCGGCACCGACGGCGCCCGCCTCGGGGTCGCCAGCCTGGACGCTGAAAAGTCGCTCAACGCGCTGTCCTTGCCGATGATCAACGCCCTGAGCGACAAACTGAACGCCTGGGCCAAGGATCCGCAAATCGTCTGCGTGCTGCTGCGCGGCAACGGCGCCAAGGCGTTCTGCGCCGGCGGCGAAGTGCGCAGCCTGGTGGAAGCCTGCCGCGCCCATCCCGGCGAAGTCCCGCCACTGGCCGCGCAGTTTTTCGCCGCGGAATATCGCCTGGACTACAGCCTGCACACCTACCCCAAGCCGCTGATCTGCTGGGGCCACGGTTACGTGCTCGGCGGCGGCATGGGCCTGTTGCAAGGCGCCAGCACACGGATCGTTACGCCGAGCAGTCGTCTGGCGATGCCAGAGATCACCATTGGTCTGTATCCGGATGTGGGCGCCAGTTGGTTTCTGTCGCGATTGCCGGGCAAGCTCGGGCTGTTCCTCGGCTTGACCGGCGCGCACATGAACGCACGTGATGCGATCGACCTGGACCTGGCCGATCGCTTCCTGCTCGATGAGCAGCAGCCGGAACTGATCGAAGGCCTGCTGCAACTGAACTGGCAGGAACAGACCGACATGCAACTCAACAGTCTGCTCAAGGCCTTGCAACAGGAAGCCGTGGGACAAATGCCCGAGGCGCAGTGGCTGCCGCGCCGTCAGCCGATCGATGAACTGCTCGACGTCAGCGACGTAACCTGCGCCTGGAAAGCCATCAGCCTGCAACGCGACAGCAGCGACCCGTTGATCGCCCGCGCAGCGAAAACCCTGAGCGAAGGTTCGCCGCTGACCGCGCACCTGGTCTGGGAACAGATCATCCGCGCCCGCTACCTGTCATTAGCCGAAGTCTTTCAGATGGAATACACCTTGAGCCTCAATTGCTGCCGACATCCGGAATTCAGCGAAGGGGTGCGCGCGCGGTTGATCGACAAGGATCAGAAGCCACACTGGCATTGGCCGGACATCAACAACGTGCCGGATGCGGTGGTTGAGGCGCATTTTCACAAGGTCTGGGAAGGTCGGCATCCGTTGGCGGATTTGACGCAGTATTGAGATTGATTGCCCGCGATGATCACCTCTTGGTCCCATCGCGGTTCCCTCAATCTGAAGTTATTGCGGTCACATGTTCAGTTCGTAGAACTGAATTATTTCGGCCAATGCGAGTTGCGCCTCTTCATTTTCCTTTACAAGAATATCCTCCACATCACGCAGTGGTGGAAGAGGATGCAGTCGTTCGGCAATTTGCATTGCGGTGTAGTCTTGAACCGTTTTTCCTTCGCCGCTAACCCTTATGAACCCAATCGCGCTTTCGCCTCCAGAGAAATGATTAGCCACTCGAATCTTGGGACCCATGCCATAACTGACCACTATCACAAGATCATCCTGATCGCGATGAAACCTTAATTGTTCAATAGGTAGGTCCACACCGGAAAAATCGATTCCATCAATCCCGCCCCCAGTGTTGTTGATCACGTCCCTTCCAAGACCATCGTATTTATAGAGATCGTTGCCAGCACCACCAGACAATGTGTCATTACCGGGACCGCCTAGCAGTACATCATCGTCGACACTCCCCATCAGCGCATCATGTCCCTGCATACCTCTGATTTCACCTGCACCGCTTAAAGTGTCATTACCGTGACTTCCCACCAGCGGGAGCGTTTGGCCATCTCTCAAAGATTTGGCGCTGGCCGCATTAGCAACCAAGAGACCATTGTGATAAGTATCCGGTGCAGGACCCAGCTGACTGGAGCCAAACAACTCTTTGAGACTAGCGCTTGATCCATCTGCAAACTTTATAACCTCGATACCGGAACCCACAACATCCCCGGCATTGGGTAGAACAATACGAACTTCCTGCGACCCACCCCATTTAATATCGAGTGTCGAGTAGAGCATTTTTGCCCGAGGCGGATGGCCATAGGCATTACGAGGCGGATCAGGTGCCAACTCAACATTGACTGTTTCAATGAGTGTTGCGCCCCAACTGAGCTGCAAATTCTCCTGCGTCGCGTCCCCTGGAAGCACGACAGTATCTTGATCGACCAACCCATACTCGTCCTTCCATCCGGCCACACCTACTTCAGGTCGGAGAAAAACCGGATTCAGCACATCCGCGATAATGGTCGTTGCGCCAGCATGCGCCTGCACGATGTAAGTATCGGCACCGTTCTCACCGTACAGGTAATCATCCCCTGCGCCGCTCACTAAATAATCAGCGCCTTCAGAACCGAGCAAGGTATCGTTGCCTGCCCCGGCGGACAAAAAGGCACCCGGTATCCTGTCATTGATAGAGCCATAATTAAGCAGAAAACCAGAATAGGCGACGATCAGGTCATCGCCCGCACCACCCTGGAAAAGATTGCCGACTTCGACATTAACTCGCCCACCGGCATCGTCGCCGTAGACAACTTTATGTTTGATCGTTTCAGTTGTGACATCCCGCCGAAATTCCCTGCGGACAGTTTCGCCCGCCGCGAAATTTTCAGCGGGATAGACGTACCACCCTTCAATAGCGCCTGAATCTTTTCTATCCGCGATAATTACGTCGCCGATTTTGAATGAAAAACCGCTGGCAGTGCCAGATCGAAAATAACGTGGCTCCAGTAATAACGGCGACGTAATGCCCTCTTTCTTTACCTCTCGAAAACTGGATTGGGATGTAGAGCTTGACTGTCTTTCGCTAAATACCGCATCGCCAGTGGCAGACCCCATCCATTGAGGCGTTTCAGACAATACCCCCGTTTCGATGCTTTCATCGATCACATCAGTGTGGGTGATATAACCCGTATCGTTGGTGGTTATATGGTTACGAACCCAGACACCTGGTTTGCTCAAGGTAAAGCCTGTTGCATGCCTGCTTGCGGAGCGCTTTGCTTTGAGCTCCGCCAGGAACCTGTCTGTCCAGCCAACATCATGATCAATGGCATAACTTCGTTCCTCGCCAGGAACAACGATCCCTGATTGGTCCGGAACAGCAACCTGTTCTTCGTCTGCAATAATGTCTTTATCTTCTTCTTTGGCCAGCACTCCATCCCCTGCTGGCGGCTCGATGATCTCTACAGCTGGCAGCGTTTTTTTCATGACCTCTTGATAGCCGAGAATGACACCATCGCTAAACGTGAACGTTGAATTCTTCCATTCTTCATAATTCCTGATAAGGATGGCGTCCCCCTCACCATTGAACAGCCGCAATACCCGGCCTACGGAAACATCAATGATGTCGGCTTTCAAACTTTCCGCAGAGAACCCGGCACCGAACTTGATGACATTGCTGCCACCTGAATCGGTGATAACGTCAAGACCATTACCCACCCCGAAATAGTAAACATCAGCGCCGTCATGGCCCTCCATCACGTCGTTACCGGCCCCGCCATCAAAAACGTTATTGCCTGAATCGCCGCGAAGGTGGTCTACACCCTCCCCGCCCACTAATGTGTCGTTGCCACCACCGCCCAGCAAGGTATCGTTGCCTGAACCACCGTCCAGATAATCCGCGCCGTGTTCAGCCTCGGCTGTCTGCTCGTAGTCGCCGGATAAAATGTCATCATCAGCGCCGCCGTAAAGTGTGTCGGCGCCCAAGCCGCCCAAGAGGGTATCGTTTCCTTCATCGCCTTGAAGGTAATCATTGTTGATTCCACCTGACTGCAGGTTGGACACATCGCCATCCATCGCGTCAGCTCCTGCCCCGCCGATCAGAGTATCGGAGCCACCCATTCCCTGAAGTGTGTCATCGCCCGCTCCACCATCAAGTAAATCATTACCGTGATAACGAATCGGATGCTCAGCATTGTCCCCGGCCAGCACGTCATTACCTTCACCTCCGAACAGCAGATCATCCGCCCCGCCCCCCAAAAGTTTGTCGTCTCCCGCACCACCGTCTAGCAGGTCATTTCCAAAAAAGTGCGCGGCGTCACCGGCAACGCCGTTCAGTACATCGTCATCCCCGTGGAGAGTGTCATTGCCAGAGCCACCATAAATCGCATCGGCTCCACCGTTACCAGCGAGCCAATCATCGCCACTGCCACCGTCCAATACATCGTTGCCATGGTGTTTGCTTTGCAGTCCACCGCCCCAGTCGAGGTTATCTCCCATCATTGTGTCGTTACCGCTTCCTCCAGCCAGCGTGTCATTCCCCCCCTCCCCCCAAAGAAGATCATCTTCAGTTCCGCCATCAAGCAGATCCTCACCCCATCCGCCATTGAGAACATCGCGACCGCCCTGGCCGTAGAGAACATCGTTATCGCCCTGCGTCGAACCTTTAAAGGAGGCCTTTGAAAAGACAGTTCGGTGACTGGTGACACCACCGTCTATAAGAACTTTGACGCGTGTGAATCCCCATTTCTGCTCCAGCGCGCCGGTCGTTTCATCCCCTGATAAAATGTCATCCCCCGCACCGCCAATCAGCGTATCCCGATCGTTACCGCCCAGAAGCACGTCCTGGGATGCCGTACCGATGAGCAAATCGTGGCCAGCACCGCCATCAAGCCAATCGCCTCGAGCTGCTTTCCCTTTAGAGTCGCCAGCGGCCATGGCTTTTTCGAGCGTCGTCTGTTTATCCCCAAACAACTGATCGTTTCCGTCCTTGCCGAACAATCGGTCTGATCCACCAAGTCCGAGAATGACGTCGTCTTTTGCAGAGCCGTAGAGCAAATCGGCCTTGTTTCTCTGTTTTACGTTGGGCAATAACAAGGCGTTGCCCAACTCATCGTATGAGAACTGATCCCCGGGAACATTGGGGTCGATATCTTTCGCTTTCCAGTCGCCCTGGAGAACCAGATCGGGAGCAGAGAACGTATGGTCATGGTGTTCAGGAAGTCGGATACCCAGCATCCCGGGGCGGAAGTTCTTGATAACGACGAGATCGTTCAGGCCATATTTGATGTTGAGCGTGGGTTCGCTGAGTTCTTCGATGAGAGTCAGGGTGATGGCCTGATCCTCGGTCGACCAGATATTGCTCAAAGGGGCGCGGCGTTTGAGTGAAGGAATCGGCGCGCCGTTGATCCATAGCTGCCCATTGGCATTGGCTTCGAAGATCTCATCGATGCCATCACCGCTGGAAAACTCATAGCGGTCGCTGCCCTCGCCACCGATCAAAGAGTCGCTGCCCTTTCCTCCGACCAGAACATCATCACCGGCCATTCCGTGCAGCGCATCATTGCCGTCGCCTCCGGCAAGCAAGTCGTTGCCGCGTCCACCCTCGATGACATCGTGACCTGCCAGTCCGTTGATCGTGTCATTGCCCGCGCCGCCATACAGATGATCAGTGTTCACACCGCCCTCGAAAGACCGCGCGCCGTCATCGCCGAACATCACCAGCGGATTTAACACACCGGTGGTCATCGGCACCTGTTTGGCTGAAGCAAGATCGGAGTAGGAAAACTTCTGCAGCGAGTGTTCTCCAAACGAGCCCTGAGTTCGGGCAATCAACCGGGCCAACATCTGCGCACGATCAACGAGCCATTGCGCGGTGATGAAACCTTCGCCGGTCAGCGGATCGTAGAGTTCCAGTCCGCGTCCGGGGTAACCGTCATCGCGTTCGATGACGATTTCACTGAGTTGCTTCAGGGAATTGCGCAACGACAGGCCGATGGGTGTCGACTCCCCAGCCAGTTTTGCCCATGAATTCGCGTTTCCGTATTCGCCTATTGATTGGGTGACGATGCTTTGGGACTGCTCCGGTGAAAATGCCGAGAAGAATGCGTGAGCGTTGGTGGCGAAGGTTTCATCGGTGGTAGCTGGCGCTGCTGAATCGCCGTCGTAGGTGCGCTTGAACATGTCCAGGAATTCGTTCTGGCCATAGCGCAGCATCAGGTCGACCACGACGGAAACCGGCGTGCCTTGAACGACATGCTGAATCAGCGGATTGAGGCTGCCACTGGCGAGCGCGATATTGATTTGCTCTGGCACGACGGAAAGCAGACTTTGCAGTGGGTTGACGCCGAAATTGCTGATCGCCGCTCGCAGGCCGACACTGTATGAATCGATGGCGAACAGAATATTTTTATAGTCATCGAGCCTGTTGGCTTTTGCTTGAGTCGGCGGGCCGCCATCTTCCCCTTGCGAATCACCAGCGGAGATCAATCTCCAGGTTTCATAGGGCGGCGCTCCACCCAACAGGCTGAATCCGACCGTTCCGGACCAGCCGGCATTGCGTTTCACGGCTGTATCGTCCTCCCCGCAAACCTTACTAAACAGAGCCTCGCCAATCGCGCTGGCATCGATTTCTGCGATCTGGCTAATGGACGGAACCGTCCAGGGTGCCAATCGATCAGCAAGGGATCCGTCGATCAGGGTATTGATGAAATTGACGGCGACTTGATTGGATGACAGCTGCATCAGGTCTTCACTGAAGATTCTATTCAGTCTCAATTCGCCTTGGCGCGAGGTGTAGCCGCGAATCAGGGCGGAGTAGGCACCGTTTCCCCCGTTGGCATCAATGGCCACGGCAAGCCAGAGCCTGGCGCTATTCAGAACTTTTGCAGTCTCTTCATCAACAGCTAAAATTTCAGAAACTCTTCCATCGATAATATCAAATAGCTTTTGATACAGCGGAGCGCAGCCAGTCCCTGCCAACTCCAGCGCTTCGTACTGAATCTCTTCTGAGCGCAGCCTCATCCCTTTACAAATATTGGCTGCATTAAAGATTTCTGTTTTTTCCATATCGCTAAATACATAACTCATCGTTACTTCCTTGTAATAACAGCGCGTGATAGATAATCACTGAGAAACTTGAGCATCCCAGGTGCTTCGCGTAATGAGGAAAGTCGGAGACTTACGCGACCGTGCCCCCCGGAAAAATCAAAGCTGTGTAACTCCACTGTGCAAAAAAAACTCAACGTCCCAAAATCCAGATTCTCCAGTTCAGTTCTGCTGAACTTTGCCAGTTTCTTGCCAGTCAGTTCTTCCTCGGAAGCCGGACGTATCAAGCCGTCACAATTTATTAATCGAGGTGTTCCATCACGCCGCGACCAGCCAGTAATGACAAACGTTCTAACGACCCCCTCATTCTTGAAATGCGGCGGAGGTGCATTAAGCCAAAGCTCCAGTCCCGGATAATTTTTTAGCTTTACAATCAATTCATCCGGCCAGTTGACGTGCCGATAACCCCGCTCATGGGGCTCGGTAGTCTCTTTTCTTGTATAAAGCCCGGCGTTCACTTTATAAAGACGCCAACTTTCAGGAGTCGGTTTTACACTCTGATCGTGGTACGAGCGTATCTCCGTCCCGGTCCACCAGAAATGCCCCTTGAGCGTATTGGCAAGGCACGCTTTCTTATTCGACAATTCAGGCATGCCAACATAAAACTCCGGCACCAGAGTCTTATCCACATAGCTGCCGCCCAGTATGGGCACCTGCTTCATGCTCGCCAGCTTCTTTTGACAGGCCTCCTGATCCACGTAATAAATTGCCATCGCTTTGGAGGTTTCTTCTTCACGGATATAAAAATCCACCACGCAATAACAGACATAAATAAACAAGCCGTATTTCAATAACTTCTTAAACCATTTAACCAAATGCTTACGCGACATCCGGAGCATTTCAAATCTCCCTGTCAAACTGAGGAGCAGGCTGTTTCTTGAGATGCCGGGACGTCGCGTTTTCAAATACTTCAAAGTAGTGTTTCGTGCCGTACTCCACATCAAATCTGCTCGCCGTCAACTTCGCAGCGCTGCGAAGGCAGTCGTACTCATCAACGGAATCAAGAACCCTGGCAATACGTTTGGCGATACCGTGATGATCGAAGAAATCCACCAGCATTCCATTGTGCCCATCGACGATCACCTCTCTTACCGGAGCCGTATCCGACGCTACCACCACACACCCAGCCGCCATCGCCTCCAATAACGACCACGACAAAACAAACGGATACGTCAAATAAACATGAACCTTTGAACAGTCCAGAACTGCCCGAAAAGTCTGGTAAGGAAGCTTCCCTGTGAAATGAACGGTGGAATGATCGAAACTTACCTCTGCCTCCATCCTGCTGCGCCAATTTGCATAGCCAACCGGCTTACACCCATAACTGACGTCATCACCGCCCACTACGATTATCTGCGCATCGGGACACTCAGCCTGAATATGCGGGATCGTTCGCATAAAACTGTGAAACCCGCGATAAGGCTCAAGATTCCTCGCGACATAAGTAACGATCGGCTGCCCGGCTCTCAGCTCGACGCCATTGGGCAACCTGACGGCCCCAACTTTCGTCAAGTAAGCACTTTGAATAACGCCTTCATGAATAACCCGAATGGCCGACTGATAAGCGGCCGGAAACAGACTGCGCTGCCACCGCGTGGGCGCAATGGCAATGTCACATTGCTCGAGATTCAAAAGATGCAGCGAATTGAGCACTCGCAGCCTTGATGACTCCCTTGGGGCTCGCGGGAATTCAGGGTCGAACCCGGAATCCGCGCCCTGCGCCCTATAGTAATATTCGCAATAGTGAATTAGCGGTGTATCAGGATAAACATCCTTGACGAAGAGCGTTTCCCCCCATCCGGGATGAGCGAGAATCACGTCCGGCCGATAACCCGAATGTTTCAGCCTGCTCAGAATTTCAAAAACCTTCTGTCCATCAGTCACCGCTTGTTCGTAATGGGTCAGGTAGGGGTGAATATCGCCCGGTGCTCTGCTGGCAGCGCGGTATCGATATATTTTCACCCCTGCGATACCCGGTGCCGTATCCCGACCTATCGCCAAAACCTCATAACGTCTGTCAATCGCCGCCAGCACCACATGACGGAACTGGCCCGGAAAGTTTTGGTGAATCACAAGAAGCTTCATAGCGGCATCGTCCTTTTATTCGCCGCTATTGAACTGAGTTTTGCTCACCTCGATCGGCAGGAACAAACGCTAACAAATGCAAGGAAATGAAACTGTAGGAAGCGTCTGGGAATGCCCTAGGAGATGGCTAATGGGACGACTTTTCGACGGGCATAAAAAAGCGGCGCTAATTGCGCCGCTTTCTTTTGCGTGGATTTACCAGCGGTTGCCACGCCCATTGTGATCGCCGCGTCCACTGTGTCGGTCGTAGTTGCCACGACCGCGATGATCATTATCCCAATCGCCGCGACGGTGGCCATCCCAACGTCCGCGATCGTTGTCGTGCCAGCGACGGCTTTCGTAGTAACGCGGGGCCGGTTGATAGTAGCGCGGCGCCGATTGGTAATAGCGCGGTTGCTGGTAATACCGCGGGGCTGGCTGGTAGTAGCGTGGCTGCGCGTAATACGTGCTGCCACCGTTGTAATACGTGCCGCCCGTGTTGTAGTACGCCGGTGCGCGTGAGGTGTAGACCTCCGAGCTGTAATAACTGTCTGCGTAGGAGTAGGGAGCGCAACCGGCAACGGAAAACATCATCGCAGCAAGTAGAAGAATTCGTCGATACATGGCGGCCTCCTGGACCGCGGGTAGCCACACCAGCGACGCTGGCAGGCATCAGTCGTTTATTCGGTGACTGACGAAATATCTGACAGCGTTTTCTGAATCTGGTGCGTTTCCGTAACAAGTTGAAACAAGTGATTAATGAAATCCTGTTCATTTGGAAACCACTGTCATTCAGCCACCGATCAGTGATGTCCACCGTGATACCCACCGCCGTGATAGCCGCGTCCATAGCCGCCGCGATAGCCGTAACCACCATAGTAATAACGGCCGCCACCGTAGGAGCGCGGCCCGTAATAACCGCCGTAGTAATACGGCGAGTAATAGCCGGGATAGTAGTAAGTGGCGGGGGAAGCATCGTAAGGGCCAGCGTAGTAATAACACCCGGACAAACCCAAACCGAGCACCGCTCCCAGCAGCCCTCGACGCAACAGTTTTGAAATACCCATGGCGGCCTCCTGAAAGACCCACGGCCGCAGCAGGACAGTGCAGCCGACACAGTTTTGACTGTCAGGTCCGGGGCAAGTGCCAGATTCGGACAGGCTTCAGATCAGCGGTGACGGGAACCCTGAAAGTCCCGTGTGGGAGCGGGCTTGCTCGCGAATGCGGTGTTCCTGCGACATCAATGTTGACTGACCCTCCGCATTCGCGAGCAAGCCCGCTCCCACAGTCGGCCTGCGTAATGGCCAGGAGTACAGGAACGACCATTCGCGCCGCGCATGGAGCAGTTATTTCCAGGCAGTGCCACTAGAATGCTGCCATCGGCTTATCTGCCAACGGAATCGCCCATGCCGCACAGATCTGCGCTGTACTCGCAACGCTCGCTGGTTCTGACACTGGTCGCCCTGCTCGGCGCCGGCTTCCTCGCCACTTCGTTGCTCAGCTACTACGCCTCGCGGGCGTCGATCCGCGACAGCATCATCAACACCGAACTGCCGCTGACGTCTGACACGGTCTATTCGGAAATCCAGAAAGACCTCGTCAGACCGATCCTGATTTCCTCAATGATGTCGCGCGACACCTTCATGCGTGACTGGGTGGTAAACGGCGAAAAAGACCCGTTGCAGATGACCCGCTACCTCGACGAGGTCATGACCCACTATGGCGCCTACACCGCGTTCTTCGTCTCCAACAGCAGCCACACCTACTACCACGCCAAGGGCGTGCTCAAGCAAGTGAAGATCGATGAGCCGCGCGATGCCTGGTACTTCCGCGTGCGCGACATGAAAGACCCGTATGAGATCAACGTCGACCCGGATCTGGCCAACAAGGACAACCTGACGTTCTTCATCAACTACAAGGTCTACGACTACGACAATCGCTTCATTGGCGCCGCCGGCGTGGGCCTGACGGTGGATGCGGTGATTAAGCTGATCGACAAATACCAGCAGCGCTATCAACGCAGCGTTTATTTTGTCGATGCCTTCGGGCGACTGGTACTCACCGGCGCCAATGGCGGCCCGGAGGGTGCGCATATAGGGCGAGGCCTCGGCGAACTTGCCAGCATGAAAAGCCTGGTCAGCCAGTTACCCAAACCGCACAGCGGCAGCTACGAATATTCCGCCCACGGCCAGGGACATTTCCTCAATGTGCGGTTTATTCCAGAGTTGAACTGGTACCTGTTCGTCGACAAGCGCGAGGACGGTGCACTCACTGAGATCCGTCAGTCGCTGTACCTCAACCTGCTGATCTGTCTGTTAGTGACGCTGGGCGTGCTGACCTTGCTCAACCGCGTGATCGGCCGTTACCAGCGCAAGATCCAGGCGCAAGCCACCCTCGACAGCCTCACCGAATTGCCCAACCGCCGCGGCTTCGACCTGCTCGCCGCGCAAGCCCTGCACGAAGCGCAACGCGAACCGAAGCCACTGACTGCGCTGCTGCTCGATCTGGATCACTTCAAGACTTTGAATGACACCTACGGCCACCTGGCTGGCGATCAGGTGCTGATCGGTTTCGCCCGGGATCTGCAAAGCTGCCTGCGCCATTCCGACATCGTCTGTCGCTGGGGCGGTGAGGAATTTATCGTGTTGCTGAAGGACACTGATGGCGACACCGGTCAGAAGATTGCCGAGAAGATCCGCCAACACGTCGAACAACACGAATACTCCTACAATGGCCATAGCCTGAATCTGACCGTGAGCATCGGTGCCACCACCCTGCAAGCAGATGACACCTTGCACACCCTGCTGTCCCGGGCCGATCATGCGATGTACCGGGCCAAGCAAACCGGCCGTAACCGTACTTGCGTGGAAATGCCTCACTCGACTTATGCCTGACACCGACGCAAAACCCGACCTCTGCCCCGCCTGCGGCGCCCGCAATGATTGCAGCCTGGCCGACCCGCGAACCGCCGACCGAGCCTGCTGGTGTTATGGCGTGAGCATCGATCCGGCAGTACTCGAAGCCCTGCCCGCGGCGCTGCGCGATAAATCCTGCCTGTGTCCGCGCTGCGCTCAGGTCGAGGCGCAACTGCAAGCAGCGGTGCGGCCGATCCCGTAAGATGCGCGCCCCGCCTTCCATCGATATCTGAGCATGCGCGTCGACCGATTCCTCAGCAACCTGCCCCGCTACAACCGTCAGCAGGTTCGCCTGTTGCTGGTTGAAAAACGTGTGCGGATCGACGGAAAAGTCGTCAGCGACCCGCACAGCGAAGTGCTGGAGTTCAGCCGCGTCGAAGTCGATGAAGAACTCCTGCAGCTCGGCAAACCGGCGCGCTACTTCATGCTGCACAAGCCGCCGGGGTGCGTCAGCGCCACCCGCGATCCGCAGCACCCGACCGTGCTCGACCTGATCGATGAACCGGACAAGGACGACCTGCACATCGCCGGGCGCCTGGATTTCAACACCACCGGGCTTATGCTGATCACCAACGATGGCACCTGGTCGCGACGCCTGACCCAGCCGCAGACCAAACTGCCAAAAGTCTATTACGTCGAGACCGAACAGGAGATCGGAGCGGAATATGCGATCACCTTCGCCGAGGGCATCTACTTCGCTTTCGAAGACCTGACCACGCAACCGGCACAGCTCGAAGTCCTCGGCCCGAACGCGGCACGCCTGAGCATCGTCGAGGGCCGTTACCATCAGGTGAAGCGCATGTTTGGCCACTTCAACAACAAAGTGCTGCGCCTGCACCGTGAATCGATGGGGCCGCTGCTGCTCGATGACGCGCTAAAACCGGGCGAGTACCGTGCTTTGCGCACCGAAGAGATCCATTTGTTCTAAGCCGGCGACCGCTCAGCAGAAGTTGTCGAACAATTTACCAACGGCACTTGCGCGATCCCCATCCCACTGCTTGAATCAGGACGTCGGCCAGATTGTGACCGATGAGTCACACCATACATCCAAGAAACTTTTTGCCGGTCGCAAGCCCCTTGGGTTGCGTCTCAGCCGGCAGACTGCCCGCCAATAACAATACCCGTCGACCGCAGTCATGGATCGACATGGGCCAAGAAATTCCAGGCGTATGCCTACCTGTCACAAAGCTCGTGCAATCTCTATTTGCGCGCATACCCGCTTGCTTGCCAGGAGTCTTATGACATGAGGCCAGAAATCGCTGTGCTGGATATACAGGGTCAGTATCGGGTTTACACGGAGTTCTATCGCGCAGACGCCGCAGAAAAGACCATCATCCTGGTCAACGGCTCGATGGCCACGACTGCGTCGTTTGCACAGACTGTGAAAAACCTGCACCCGCAATTCAACGTGGTTTGCTACGACCAGCCCTACGCGGGCAGATCAAAAGTCCACAACCGCCACGAGAAACATCTGACGAAGGAAGTCGAAGGGCAGATCCTGCTGGAGCTGATCGACCATTTCGGTGCCGAACACGTGCTGTCATTTTCCTGGGGCGGCGCGGCCACTCTGGTTGCCCTGGCCCACCAGCCACGGCGCATTGAAAAAGCCGTGATCAGCTCGTTCTCGCCGGTGATCAACGCGCACATGCTTGATTACCTGGAGCGCGGTGTCGATTACCTCGGTCAGCGCGATGGCGACCGCGTCGGGCATCTGGTCAACAACACCATCGGCAAACACCTGCCATCACTGTTCAAGCGCTTCAACTATCGCCACGTCAGCAGCCTGGCCGAGCACGAATACGGGCAGATGCACTTCCACATCAGTGACGTGCTGCACAGCGATCGTCAGTGCTACCTGAATGCGGCAAAGAAGATCAACGTGCCGGTGCTGTTCCTCAACGGTGAATGGGACGAATACACCGCCGCCGAAGACGCCCGGATATTCGGCAACCACGTGGCGCACAGCACTTTCACCACGCTGCAGGCCACCGGGCACTTCCTCGACATGGAGCACAAGGCTGCTTGCCGAGATAGCCAGAACGCCCTGCTCGGTTTCCTGAAACCCACTCAGCAGTCGAGCCGAACGCGTTACTCGTTCGTTCAGGATCACCATGCACTGGCCATTTGAAAACGTGTCGTCGCGAGCGAGTCGGCAGGCTCGAACATCAGCGTATCGTCCCTGCCCGACTCACCCGCGAATGACCGTTTTCAAGGCTGTAACGCGCTGCGAGCAAAAGAAAAACTTCAAATCCGCGCCCGACTCTGGTACAAAGTCAGCCGCTCTTTGAGCGGGTATAGTTTAGTGGCAAAACGAAAGCTTCCCAAGCTTTAGTTGAGGGTTCGATTCCCTCTACCCGCTCCACTCAATTGGGTCTCACGTTGTGGTATGACGGGGGATGCAGGAACAGAAAAACCGGCCTACAGGGCCGGTTTTTTTGTGTCTGGGATTTACCCACATTGGCTCGTAAAGGCCTGCAACACACCCATCATCCCAGCTCCAAGACCCTGCCTAGACTGATTCTTGCCACCGAGCAGAACAAAGGACGATGACCGCTCGGTGGTTATAGTGTTGATCAAAAAAATCAGTAGTTATAGTACCTACCAAGCACACCACAAGGAGGTGTTGTGAATAGCCGTTTTTTAATCGGCCAACTCGTCGCAGACGGTGGGTACCTGGTGCGGGTCAAAGGCAGTCACCATCACTTTAAACATCCCGTCAAACCCGGATTGGTGACGGTGCCGCATCCGAAGAAGGACCTGCTTAAAAAAACGGCCATCAGTATTTTGAAACAGGCGCTGCCTTGACTCACTCCGCCTAGAGCGTCCAGGAGGACCACGAACATGCTTTACCCTATCGCAATTTCAATAGGTGATGACGAACACGCCTGGGGAGTGGAAGTACCGGATATTCCCGGCTGTTTTCCGCCGGCGATGATCTTGATGATGCCGTCGCGATGGCTCGCGAAGCCATTGAGGGGCATTTCGAAGTTCTGGCCGAGGACGGTGCGCCGATCCCGCCAGCCAGCAAGCTTGGCGTGCATGTATCGAACCCGCAGTATGTTGGCTGTGCTTGGGCTGTGGTTGATATTGACGTCACCAAATACCTGGGCAAGGCGCAGAAACTCAACATCACGCTGCCTGGCTATCTGCTCAACCGCATTGATGAATACGTGCTTCATCACCCGGAAGAGAAGAGCCGTTCGGGGTTTCTGGCGTCGGCAGCGTTGAAGGTCTTGCAGCAAGGTTGAATGCAAAACCGGCTCTCCGCTGGCATTTCCCCATCACCCACCACCCACCACCCATCACCCTCCCCTACGCGGCCATCAACGAATACGCGTTTTCACTTTCGAGGGACTCCATGGCGCGGCCGCTGTGCCGCTGATGACAGAACTCAAAAGAGCACTTCCCATGACGCAAAACATCTACGACGATCCCGTTTTTTTCCAGGGCTACAGCCAGCTGAACCGCTCCATCGGCGGCCTCGATGCTGCGCCGGAGTGGCCGGCGCTCAAGGCATTGTTGCCATCGATGCATGATTTGAACGTGGTCGACCTCGGCTGTGGTTATGGCTGGGTCAGCCGCTGGGCCAGTGAACACGGCGCCGCCCATGTGCTGGGGCTGGATGTCTCGAAAAAGATGCTGGAGCAGGCGCGCGCAACCACCACGGCGGCGAACATCCGCTACGAACGCGCCGGCCTTGAGCATCTCGACTTGCCGGCCTGCAGTTTCGACCTGGCTTACAGCTCCCTGGCACTGCACTACATCAAGGATTTGCCCGGACTGTTCGCTCATCTGTACGCGGCGCTGAAACCCGGTTCGCACTTTGTGTTTTCCATTGAACATCCGATCTTCATGGCCCCGCGCAATCCAGGCTGGTTGATCGACAGCGACGGCCACAAGCGCTGGCCGCTGGACAGTTATCAGTTGGAGGGCGAGCGGGTGACCAACTGGCTGGCCGAGGGAGTGATCAAGCAGCACCGCACGATTGGCACGCTGTTGAATTCGCTGATTGATGCCGGGTTCACTATTCGCCATGTCAACGAATGGGGGCCGAGCGAGGCTGAAGTGGCGGCGCAACCGGCGCTGGCTGAAGAACGGGAGCGGCCGATGATGATGTTGGTGGCCGTGCAGCGTTGATCTGATCTGAGCAAACAATATGTGGTGAGGGGATTTATCCCCGATGGGTGCGCAGCCCCCGCTTAGAGGGCCTGCTGCGCAGTCCGTCGGGGATAAATCCCCTCACTACAAGTGCCTGAAGCCTGACTTCAGCGAATCGCGACGATAAACAGCCGCGGAAACGGCAACAGCACCGAACCATCCGGCAACGCCGGATAAGCCTCCGCAACCGCCGCCAGATACTGCTGCAGAAACTGCGCCCGCTCGTCTTCGGTCAACGGACTGAGAAACGGAATCAAGCCACTGCCCTTGAACCACTCCACCACCCCCACCGCACCGCCCGCCAGTTGATGGTGATAGGTGGTGCGCCAGACATCGACCCGCGAACAATGCGGGCGCAACATCGAAAAGTATTCGCGGGCACTCGCCATCTCGGTGCGCTGCCCGGCGGCGCCAGCCAGTTTCGCCGCCCACGGGCCGTTCGCGGCGACTTCGCGCATCAGCCGATGGGAAGGCTCGTTGAGGTTGTCCGGCATCTGGATCGCCAGGCTCCCACCGGCGGACAGTTTGCCGGCCAGCGCCGGCAGCAAAGTAGCGTGATCAGGCAGCCACTGCAGCACCGCGTTGGCGAAGATCACATCGAACGGGCCGGCATCAGCCCAACGGTTGATCTCGGCCACCTCGAACCGCAGCTGTGGCAAGCGCTTGCGCGCGGCGTCGATCATGTCCGGCGAACTGTCCAGGCCACTGACCTGCGCCTGCTCAAAACGCTGCACCAGCAGCTCGGTGGAATTACCCGGGCCACAACCGATATCGACCACTGATCGCACCTGAACCGTGGGAATTGCCGCCAGCAGATCACGGGCCGGGCGGGTGCGTTCATCTTCAAAAGCGACGTATTGTTTGGCGGACCAACTCATTGCGTTCTCCTGTCGGGACATTCCAGCGGTTCGTCACGATACAGGCAGCCCGGCGGGCTGTTCCAGAGCGACTCATTGCAAACGGTGTCTGGCGACGTCCTGCTTATCGCCAATTCGTCGATCCCTATGCATCTTGCGACCGTCCGTCGAGCCATACATAAGCGTTTTTGACAGCCAAAAAATCCTACCTATAGTCAATTTGCGGCAATCGGAAGGAACCCGATTACAGATAATCTCGTGCAAGGAGCACGGCCTGCCCGTCCCTCATGACCGATGGGTTCCCCCAGTAGTGTGCTCGCAAATGCCATGCGACAAGCAAGCGTCGTCGTGCCTGGATTGCAGTCCGACGTTCACTATGAAAAAGGAGCATCACCATGTCTCGAGTTACGGATATTCTGGTTTCCATCGACACTGAAACCATTCTGAAAAAGTATCCAAACATCAGCAAGGATCCGAAGAATCCCACGCTGATCGACTGGCATCATGTGTACATGGTCACCAACCAGGACAACGTCGTCAGTGGCCAGGCCGGTGGCGAACTGGACCTCAAGGCGCAGGTCGGCGACCTGATCCGCTGGCGTGAAACCAGCTTGTCGCAAAGCTTCGAACAAGCGGTGATTTTCTACAAATTCATCGGTAACGCCGGTGCCGATCTGATCTCCCCACCCTCGCCGCGCAAGGCCACAGCCTGCGTTGCAGTACCGAATCGCGAAAATCCATCCGTGCCCAGCTGCCAGAAAGTCGACAACCATTACTGGTCATCCGAGACCCTGGATTGCGGCCGCGTGACCTATCACTTCCACTTCCTGATCGTCGATCGCAACTGCCAGATCATCGGCTGCTGCTCGTGGGATCCGTTCATCTCCATCCACAATTGACGATGCCCCGGGCCCCTTGGCAACGGGGGGCCCTACCGATCCGATGCCGCCCCGGCCGGAACAGGATGTCTTGCCTTGACCGAAGCGGCCGCCAGTTTGTAGCGACGTCATGAAAGGAATCCATGATGACTTCCGAACCGATCCCTTCCCCTTCATCTACCGTCACCACCGCACAAAACGTGTTACTGATCGTCGATGCCGAATCCCTGCTTTCGCGCTATCCGACACCCAGCCAGGACCCGGCGAATCCGACGGACATCCCCGATGGATTGATCTTTTTCGCCACAAGTAATAACTCAAACGAAATAGTTACAAATGACAGTAGCACTAAAGTCATTGTCGAGATTGGCCGTGACATTCATTTTCGTGCAAGAAGCGTCAGCCTGATCGCCGAGCACAGCGTGGTTGCCTACCGCATGACCGTCGATAACAGCAGCGTGCTTACCGCTCCGCAACTGGAAGTACACACTGGCCTCACCGTCCCTGCGCCCAACCCGGAAACGCCATCCGTTCCAGGTAGCCACAAAGCGGACGACCACTTCTGGACATGCACCCCGAAAACACCCGGCACCGCCCAGTGCGAATTGGGGTTCATGCTGGTCAATCAGCAATGTGAAGTGGTGGGGTTCTTTCAGTGGCAGGTTGGGGTGGAGATTGCGAGCTGATGAGGCGCGTAAAAAACCGGCCTCCAAGGCTAATGCCGATCAGTTAAGCGCACTCAATGCTCAAAGCAACGACGATCAATTGTGGGAGCGGGCTTGCTCGCGAAGACGTCGGCCCAGCAAACATTGATGTTGACTGCCCCACCGCTTTCGCGAGCAAGCCCGCTCCCACAGGGAATTTGTGTCAGGCAAAAAAACGGGAGCCGTTTGGGCTCCCGTTTTTTACAGCGGTCTAGCGCGGTGGATAGTTGGCCAATATCCGGCTGACGGTTTCGCGCACCGCATTGCTGCGATCCTGTGGATTGGGTGTGCTGCTGAGCATTTGCTCATCGCTGCCGCGCCACACCAGTTTGCCGTCCTTGCCGTCGAGCAGGTCGATCTGGATCGTCGCCACCTTGTAGGTGATGTTGCGGGTTTCGTTGTACATCGGCGCGCCCCAGTAACCGTTCCACGGGCCGCCCCAACCACCGCCGTAGTTGGTGGTCACTTGCTGCTGGCGATCCTCGACGATCAGGTAGGTCTGCACGCTCAAGTCACCCTTGGCCCCCGCTGCGGCGGGGCGCAAACCGCGCTGGTCGAGCTGATCGCTGACCGCCTGGCGGATCCGTTGCTCGGTCAGGTCGCTTTTGATCCGGGGATCATCCGGGCGATATTGCAGGGCGGGGTCTTTCCAGCTCCAGCTGCGATACGCGGCAAAGTCGCGGCTGGCGTCGAAGTCATGGTTGACCTGATTAGCGGCGCAGGCGCTGAGCAGCGCGGCCATGGCCAGTAATGCGAGACGACGGAACATGGTTTTTCTCCGGTTGAAGGCATGAACCTGCGAAGCGTTCTCACCTGGAGTTTAGCTGGGCGGATAGGCTGACATGGCTTTTTCCACAGCCTCGCGAATGGCATCGGTGCGCACGAGTTGGCTACCCTGGTTGGCAGTTTCGGCGCTGGCGCTCCACACCGGTTGACCGGTGCCGGCGTCGAACAGATTGACCTGCACCACGACAACCTGCTCCTGATAGGTGCGAACAATCGGCACGCTGTTGTACATGCCATAACCGCGCCCGTATCGATCATAGCCACTGTATCCGCCATAACCGTAATCGTCCTGCACCTGACGCAAGCGGGTTTCCAGACGCAGATTGGCGCTCACCAACAGGTCGGCCGGACGATTGTCATGCAACGGCCGCAAACCACGTTGATCGAGGGCATTGCTGACCGCCTCGGCCACTTGCGCCGAATCGGCCCACGCCGTGCCCGGCGGCAACTGGCCGTTGAGCCAGGCCCAACTGCGGTAGCGCCCGTAATCGCGCGGTGGCGCCGGATAGGCACTGCGGTCGAACGTGGTGGCGGCTTGCGGCGGGGCCGGCGGCAAGGGTCGCGACTGCGCCACATAAGGGTTGCTGCCCTGGCAAGCGGCCAACCCCAGGCAAATCAGTAATAACCCCGATTGAGCTTTCATGCAGTGCTCCGATCAGATCGGCCGGCAGATCCAGTGTAAATAACGCCCAAGCCCGGCGAAGCTTGGGTGACGACGGTGCGCCAGTTCCATTTCCAGCAAGTCCGCCAGTTCGACGCGGGCCTGGAACTCCACCGGCATGTAGTCGTGGAAAACCCGCACACCGCTCTGGGTTTCGACCTGCCACAAGCCTTCGAGTTGCGTCGCCAATTCCCGTGGATCAAGCGGCTGCTGCGGGGTCAGGCTCTGCTTTTCGCCGGCCATGACGTTCTTGCGCATCTTCTTGAAATGGCCCTTGAGCAGGTTGCGATAAATCAGCGCATCACGGTTGTAGAACGCCAGCGACAGCCAGCCGCCGGGCTTGGTCAATTGATGCAGCACCGGCAGGATCGCGTGGGGTTCGGCCAGCCATTCGAGCACCGCATGGCAGATCACCAGATCGTACGGCTCAGTGAGCTGACCGAGCAGTTCCTGCCACGGCGCCTGAATGAACGTCGCGGTTTGCCCGGCTTCGGCAAAGCGCTGGCGGGCGCCTTCAAGCATCGGCTCGGCCGGTTCGGTAAAGGTCACTTCGTGCCCACGTTCGGCCAGCCACAGCGACATGTGGCCCAGGCCGCCGCCGATATCCAGCACCCGCAGCGGCCGGTCCGGCAAAGCTTCGGCAAGGTCGGCCTGGAGCACCGCAAGGCGAATCGCACCTTTGGCACCACCGTAGATTTTTTCGGCGAAACGGGTCGCCAACTGATCGAAATGCCGGTCGCTCATCAGCTGAACCGCCGTTCGCTGTCGGCGAGCTTGCTGCGCACCACTTCATTCATGTCCAGCCCCAACTCGCTGCACAGCAGCAACAGGTACAGCACGATGTCGCCGACTTCCTGCCCGGCATGCGCCAGTTTGTCCGCCGGCAACTGGCGCGACTGGTCTTCAGTCAGCCACTGGAAAATCTCCACCAGCTCGGACATCTCGACGCTGGCGGCCATGGCCAGGTTTTTCGGGCTGTGGAATTGGCGCCAGTCATTGCGGTCGCGAATGGCGTGCAGGCGTTCGGTCAGTTCAACAAGGTTCATCGGGCTCTCCTGAAGGCGTATAGCTTCGGGGGGATGCCAAGCGAAGGCAAGGGGCACGCTGTGCTTTTGGTGGGAGCGGGCTTGCTCGCGAATGCGGTGGGTCAAGTAACTGATGAGTTGAATGACACACCGTCTTCGCGAGCAAGCCCGCTCCCACACAAGCTCGGTGCAAACCCTCTATAGTTGCAGGGAACTCGGCCACCTGCGTTGTGGCCCAAGGCTCAGCTCTTTCATCAGGATGCACACATGCAGGTAGAAAGCTTTTTCGAATGGCTCGGCCAGGCACTCGGCTCGATCATCCGCTTCATCGTCGATGGGCTCAGCGGCCTGTTCAACATTCTGGGCAACGCCGGTGGCAACTTCGTCGATGGCCTGGCCAAGACGCTGGGCATGGACACCTCGATCATCAGCATCCTCGCGCTGATCGTCGGCTTGATGCTGTTGTGGTCGGCGATCCGCGCGTTCATGAATGCGTCGATCATCGCCGGGATCATCTGGTTGCTGCTGGGGTTGTGGTTGCTGAGTTGGATCATCCACTGACACCGATGCCTCCCGGTGGGAGCGAGCCTGCTCGCGAAGGCGGTGTGTCATTCAGCACAGCTTTGACAGACCTGACGCTTTCGCGAGCAGGCTCGCTGCCACAATGGATCGCACTGCGAACCAGATGAATCGCTACAATCCCCGCTCCCCCAAGGAGCCCGCATGTCCAACCTGATTGCCGACTGGCGCGACCGCCCGACTCACCGCAAGGTCTGGGCGCTCGCCGCGCCGATGATACTTTCGAATATTTCCGTGCCGCTGGTGGCGCTGGTCGACAGCACCGTCATCGGCCACCTGCCCCACGCCCATCAGTTGGGCGCCGTGGCAGTCGGCGCCAGTCTCTACACCTTTCTCGCCTGGGCCATGGGCTTTCTGCGCATGGGCACCACCGGGTTTGCCGCCCAAGCCGCCGGGCGCAGCGATGGCGCGGCGTTGCGCCAGATTCTGTTGCAGGGCTTGCTGCTGGCGCTGGGGCTGGCGATCGTGCTCGGAGCATTGGGCGTGCCGTTGAGCGGCGTGGCCCTGCATTTCATGCAGCCCTCGGCGGAACTCGATCAACTGACCCGCGACTTCTTCCACACCCGGTTATTCGGACTGCCGGCAGCGCTGGCCAGTTATGCCCTGGTCGGCTGGTTTCTCGGCACCCAGAACGCCCGGGCACCGCTGGCGATTCTGCTGAGCACCAACCTGATCAACATCGCCCTCAACCTGTGGTTCGTCATTGGTCTTGAGTGGGGCGTGGTCGGTTCGGCCCGGGCTTCGGTGATTGCCGAGTGGAGCGGCGCCCTGCTCGGCCTGTGGCTGACCCGCGGCGCATTGCGCGCCTATCCCGGGCACATCGCCTGGGCGGCGTTGAAGGTGTGGCAGAGCTGGCGTCCGCTGCTGGCGGTCAATCGCGACATTTTCATCCGCAGCCTGGCGCTGCAATCGGTGTTTTTCCTGATCACCGTGCAAGGCGCGCGGCTCGGCGATGCCACGGTGGCGGCCAATGCCCTGCTGCTCAACGGCCTGCTGTTGACCGCCCATGCACTGGACGGGCTGGCGCATGCGGTCGAAGCCTTGTGCGGACACGCCATTGGCGCCCGTGATCGCCTGGCCCTGCGTCGCTCATTGGTGGTGGCCGGGGGCTGGTCATTGCTGGCCAGCCTCGGTTTTGCCGCGTTGTTTCTGCTGGCCGGGCATTTGTTCATCGAAATGCAGACCGATATCCAGAGCGTGCGCGACACCGCGTTCGTCTATCTGCCGTATCTGGCCGTGCTGCCGTTGATTGCCGTCTGGAGTTACTTGCTCGACGGCCTGTTCATCGGCGCCACCCGCGCCCGGGAAATGCGCAACGGCATGCTACTGACCGTCGCGCTGCTGTTGCCGTTCGCCTGGGCATTGCAGGGGCTGGGCAATCACGGCTTGTGGATAACTTTCCTGTTGTTCATGGTATTACGCAGCCTGACCCTCGGCGCACTGGCCCTGTGGCTGCGGCGTAAAGATGGCTGGTTCAGCGGTAACCATTCTCAGGGTTGATCGCGTTGCCAGAGTTGGCGCAATTGTTCGAGTCGCGCTGGCGCACTCAATCCGTCCGGCACGGGCAGTAATGGTCCGCGCGGATGCTGCAAGCGTAGCCACAGCCAGTCGTCGAGCAGCGTCCTTTCGCGAAACCCCAGCGCCAGCCCCTGCTGAACGTGGGAAGCCATCGTCGGGTAGTTGCTTGCCGCCGATTGGCACCAGCGCCAGATGTGCTGTTCCAGCAGACAGCTTTGCAAGCGCTCACGCTGACGACGGGTGAGACTTTCATCGATTCCCAGCGGCTCCACCGCCCACTGCGGATTACGCAGTTGCTGCCAGCCCTGACTGCCGATGGCAAAGTCGGCCCAGGTGCCACCGAACCAGCGCAACAGGTCGATCGGCCCGAGCCAGCGGCTCAAGTCACTGGCGTCACAGGCATCGAAGAAGTAACTGGCCGTCTGGCGGTTGTAGTACCCGAGCAAGGCACGGTGGTTGGGCTCGAAGGAAACCGTCAGCATTCGCCGCAGATGACTCAGCAGGCTCTGCTCAGAGGCCTCACTGGCCAACAGCAGACCGCGCCAGGTCTGCGGATCCCGGTGACACAGCGCGGCCAATGCCGGAGTACCGTCCAGATCGACCAGCAGCGGCCCGTGCTCACTCACCGCTTGAAATTCGGTGCCATCGAACAACCGCGAGCAACGCACCCCGGCGAACCCCTGACCCAGTGTCGTCAGCGCCTGCCGGGCATCGGCGCCGTCGAGCAACAGCCAATTCACCTGCTGGGCAAACCCGACGCCGCTCAAGTGGCGCCGCCCTGATCCAGCGACGCGAGCAGCCGGCAACTACAGATTGACGCCGCGCAGTGGTTGTAACTGCCACCGCCGGGGATCAGACACAACAGCAGCATGGGTTCGCCAGACTCGAGCCATTGTGTCAGGCCTGCGCTGGGCAAATCGTCCGGCAGCACGGGAGGCGAAGACTCATGTTCGCCTTCGAGCACTGCCGATTCCTGCAGGAAACCACTGATCACCGGCCGATCCGGATCGCCCTCCAGAAAGCTCACCACCACTTCGACACCTTCGCGCAGCGACGCCAGCGGCGTATCGCTCAATGCCGGAGCGAGGGGTAGCCAACAGTGGCTGGCAGCAGCGCCCTCCCCCTGATAAAGCCAGTCAAACTGCACGGCCACCGGCCGCAGTTGATCGGGTTGTGGCTCGTCGACCGTCACCACCCAGGCCCGTTGCAGGCTGTGCATGCGCGGCCTCGCGCAAATGCTCACGGATGTGGGGAGTGGCGCCTCGGCTGCGGCGAACAGCCGATTGCTGTAAGACGGATCGCTGGCAGGATCACCGCGATGCTCGATCCGGCTCAGCAACCAGCGGCGGTTGCACTCGGCAAACGGGTGGCCGGCCAGCGCCAGCCACTGCGCGCTGCGCAAGGTCGGCAGGTCGCTGCGGCCTTCGGCCATGCGGGTTCCGGCAGCACGCTCGGGCACATCCTGTGCCTCCACTTGTACCTGCCAGCGACGCACCGCCGGCTTGGCGCCATTGTCCACAGACGCCACGTCAGCCACGGGCAGACGCGCCGGATCATCGGCGAAAACCAGACAGTGTGCGTCAGGCCTGTGCTCGAAGTAGTAGTGGATTTGCGCCTGCGCACACAGCCGCTGCACGAATTGCAGATCCGACTCGCGGTACTGGGTGCAAAAGGTCCGTACCGGGTATTCGCGGTGCAGATCGAAGCGTCGTTGCATACCGATAATTCCGTGTTCCTTGAGCACCTGCGCAAGGATCTGCGGCACGCTCTGGCTGCTGAAAATCCGCTGACTGAAGCGTAACTCCAGACAACAGAGCTTCGGCCCCAGCGTCACCCGACACAGCCGGGAACCCTCGCCGTGTTCATGCTGGACGACACCCTGCAACTGGCCGTTCAGACCATTGTTCAAGGGACCGAACTGCAGGAAGGCCGAGCGGTACAACAGGCTGGCAAGGTCAAGGTGCGGGTCATCGACCAACAGGTCGATGTCAAAGGCGAAGGGTTCGCTGATGCCCTCACTTCCGGTAAAGGCCAGCACCTCGAAGGGGTCGGAAAGCCCCGCTACATCGAGACGAAACGACGGCTCGTTGACTGAATCGAACATGGGCGGATCTCTACAGGAGGGGCGGCCGGGGATTCTCGCCGAGAGCCATGGCCGAGTAGAGAGCTGAAGTACAACTTAGGAAATGACCTACGCGAAAAGCAGACCGGATGACTTTCCTGATGCAGTTAGCCAAACATTTCGCGAGGATTTTGGGAGATGTCCCACCGGGTTATCCGAGTTTTCCGCAGTTTGCGGAAAAACTTCAGACAACCCGGCGGGAGCGCACCTGTTCTCAGGAAGACAGGTAGGAGGAGCGGGTCAGGCCCAGACGCAAGGCATCGAGGAACTGCGTGCGCTCGCTGGCACTGATGCGGGCACTGGCGCACTTGTCGCGGTAGTGGGTCATCAGTTCTTCCGGCGACAAGTGCACGTAACGCAGCATGTCTTCGATGGTGTCGTGGGTTTCGATACCGGCGTGGTACACGCTGCCATCGGCGTTCTGGTAGATGTTCACCGAGTCGGTGTCACCGAACAGGTTGTGCATGTCGCCGAGGATTTCCTGATAGGCGCCGACCAGGAACACACCCAGCAGGTAGTCTTCACCCTCGTTCAGACCGTGTACCGGCAGGCTGGTCTCGATGCTCTGCTCGTCGACGTACTGGTTGATCTTGCCGTCAGAGTCACAGGTCAGGTCTTGCAGCACGGCGCGGCGCAGCGGCTCTTCATCCAGACGATGCAGCGGGATGATCGGCAGTACCTGGTCGATCGCCCAGGTGTCCGGCAGGCTCTGGAATACCGAGAAGTTGCAGATGTACTTGTCGGCCAGCTTGTCATTGAGTTCGTCGAGCACCTGACGGTGCGAACGCTGACGCGCCTTCAGCGAGTTGTGCAGGCGACGGCACACGGCGAAGTAGCACTGCTCGGCCAGGGCTTTTTCGGCCAGGGTCAGCTTGCCATCGGCGTACTGCGAAGCCACGTCGCTCATATAGTGGGTGGCGCGCCAGTAGGTCTCGGTGACCATTTCGATGTCGGTCGGGCCGAGCAGGTCAACCAGCCACTGCACGGTTTCCGGCAGCGCTTCCTTGTTTTCGATCTGCGGGATTTCGTCGTTGTGCTTCTCGACGTCGGTCACCTGCACTACCAGCATCGCGTGGTGCGCGGTCAGCGAACGGCCGCTTTCGGAGAAAATGTGCGGGTGCGGCAGGCTCTGCGCGTCGCAGAACTCCTTGAGCATCCCGACCACGACACCGGCATAGTCGTCCATGTCGTAGTTGATCGAACTGGCGTTGCGCGAGTGAGTACCGTCGTAGTCGACACCCAGACCGCCGCCGACGTCGATGTGATCGACCGGCAGGCCAAGGTTGCGCAGCTCACCGTAGTAACGGATCGCTTCCTTGAAGCCGTGCTGGTAGTCAGCGAGGTTGGCGATCTGCGAACCCATGTGGAAGTGCAGCAGGCGAATGCCCTGATCCAGACCGGCCGCGCGGAAGCGCTCGACCACCGACAGCAGTTGCGCCGCCGACAGACCGAACTTGGACTTCTCGCCACCGGTGTCCGCCCACTTCGACGAAGCCAGCGACGACAGGCGCACGCGCAGGCCGACCTGTGGCTTGACCTTGAGCGAGGCAGCCTCTTCGATCACCAGACCGACTTCGGATTCTTTCTCGATCACGATGAACACGTTGTGGCCGAGCTTCTGGCCCATCAGCGCCAGACGGATGAACTCGCGGTCCTTGTAACCGTTGCAGACGATGGTGCCGCCCTTCGGCGCCAGTGCCAGCACCGCCAGCAGTTCAGGCTTGGAGCCGGCTTCCAGACCGATGGAAACGTTCTGGGTGGCGATGATGTTCTCGATCACCGCTTCTTGCTGGTTGACCTTGATCGGGTACAGCGCGGTGTACTTGCTCTGGTATTCCAGGCGCTCGATGTTCGAGTCGAAAGCACCGGTCAGCTGACGAACGCGGTCTTGCAGGATGTCGGGGAAACGCACCAGCAACGGCAAGGACAAGCCGCTCTTGCGCAGTTGGTCGACTTGTTCGAACAGGTCGATAGGCGAGCTGCTCGGGCCGTTCGGACGAACTTCGACGCGACCGGCGTCATTGATCGCGAAATACCCGGCCCCCCAATGGCGAATCCCGTAAACACTGCGGCTGTCCGCAACTGTCCATTGGCTGCCATCGTCTTTGCGTGTGCGTCGTACGGACATCGAAGTCCCCTATAAAGAAGTCATAGTGCGTCGCCTGATCTCAGGCCGGCGCAGTCTAAAGAATGAAAATGACGGTTCGTCAGCGCCGCGGTAGACCGCGCTGACAGCGTGTAGTTTAGAAACCGGTATGAACAGGCTCTGTGAAAACCATGGAGACGACGCCGGCGCTGAGCATTTCAACACCGGATCAAGCCGCAGGTGGTTTTCACAGAGGCTGCTAGCCGCCGGACTTCTTCGCCTTGAAACCGTGCTTGATCAGCTCTGCCAAGAGTAGCTCGACATGATCGCCCTGGATTTCGATGATCCCGTCCTTCAACGCCCCACCGGTGCCGCAACGTTTCTTCAACGTTGTCGCCAACTCTTTAAGGGCGTCTTCGGCCAGCGGCACGCCGGTGATGGTGGTCACCGTCTTGCCGCCACGGCCCTTGCTCTCGCGACGCACACGGGCAATGCCGTCGCCTGCCGGGATCACGGTTTGTTTGCAGATACAGGCGTCCACCGGCTGACTGCATTCCGGGCAATGACGACCTGCGTCGGTGGAAAATACCAGGCCACCAAGGGCGGCGAAGGATGCGGCTTTTTTGGCCACCGGCAATCCTCTTGGGAGGACAAAGACTGATCGCAACCTTGGGCAAGGTTATCGACCGCGAAGCCCCACTCAGGCAGGGGCAGCGCTACTGCACCGGATGCTCCTGCAAAAGCAGGCCGGCACAGCTTGAAAAGGTCGCGCAGTGTAACGGCAAAAAGCGCAATTGCTAAGAGCCAATCGGCGCCAATTCATGTGTTCTTTGCGACGTCGCTTTGCTGAGCCTTCAGATAGCGCTTCAAGGCTGCCAAAGAGTCCGGGCAGTAAGGCTTTTGTTCGATTTCCAACAGCACCTGCGCAACTGGAATGAAGCGTGCTTCCAGCACTTCTTCCGGTTGCAGTTTCAATGGGCCGTCCCACACCGCGGAAAACGCCGAGCACCACAGGCGATTGCCAGTGTCTTCGAAGTAGAAATGATCGTGGGCGGTCAGTTCCACCCCGCTCACGCCCAGCTCCTCTTCCAGCTCACGGGCAGCCGACTCGGCGTAGGTCTCGTCAGCCTGTACCATGCCGCCCGCCGCCACGTCCCAATAACCGGGATAGATAGCCTTGCTCAAGGTGCGTCGGTGCACGCAGAGCTCACCGGCGGAGTTGAACAACATGATGTAGGTGCCGCGACCGATCAGCCCGCGCTCACGCAAATCAGCCCGCACCAGAGCGCCGAGCAGGTTGTCCTGCTCGTCGACCCAGGCGATTTGTTCGGCATCGGAGGCGGCGCGGTGGGCCGCCTCTTTGGCGCTATCGACCATGACTCAGCCCTGATTGAGCAACTGACGCAGATCGATCACTGCGGCGTTGGCCCGGGAAATGTAGTTGGCCATGACCAGCGAGTGGTTGGCCAATACGCCGAAGCCGCTGCCGTTGAGAATCATCGGACTCCAGACCGGCTCCTGCGAAGCCTCCAGTTCACGGATGATCTGGCGCACGCTGACGGTGGCGTTCTTCTTCGCCAGCACATCGGCGAAATCGACTTCGATGGCGCGCAACAGGTGCGACAACGCCCAGGCCTGACCGCGAGCTTCGTAGAATACGTTGTCGATCTGCATCCACGGGGTCTCGACGACTTCTTCGTCAACCTGCGGCACTTCGCCAACGGCCGGGACTTCGGTTTTCAGCGCGGTGTTGAGTTTCACCCGGCCGACGCTGGCCGACAGACGTTGCGACAGCGAACCCAGACGGGTGCCGACATCGCCCAGCCAGTTGTTCAGGTTGTCGGCACGGGCGTAGAACAAGGCGTTTTTCTGCGTCGGGTCAGACAGGCGCGCCTGATAACGGCTCAGGGAGTTGATGCCTTCCTGATATTCCGACTCGCTCGATGGCAGGATCCAGCTCTTGTTGTCGAAGTTGAAACGCGGTTCGGCCTTGGCCAGATCGGCGTCTTCGGCCGACTGCGACTGCGAACGGGCGAAGTCTTTACGCAGGGCACGGGTCAGGTCACGGACCTGCACCAGTACGCCGTATTCCCAACTCGGTGTGTTGTCCATCCACAAGCCCGGCGGGAAACGGTCGTTGGAAATGTAGCCGCCCGGCTTGTTCAGCAAAGTACCGGCAACGGTCTTGAGGGTTTCGACCGTGGTGTAGCCGACGACCATTTGCTTGCCTTCTTTCTCGGCCGCCGCCTGGGCGCTTTGCGCCACCGGAAACAGCGCCGGCTCTTGGCTCCAATACCAGCCCAGGCCGATGGTCACCAGCAGGTAAATGCCGATCAGCGTGGCCAGCGCGCGGCTGAACAACAGCCCGCCCACATAGCTGCGGGCGGCCGACTTCGGCTCAGCGGCACGTTCAGGCGCGCTGCCCGCGCGGTTCTTCCAGTCCAGCATGGCGATATCCTTTCAATCACTTGGGTTCAACGGTTCGACCACAACCATACAACAACGTGCCGAGGCCGGCACCCGCCATTGAAGAGAAGCAGAAAATCGGCGCAAGGCGCAGCATCGACCGGCGATTTTTCTAAGGGTTTCCCTGACGCACTGTCATCAATGAAGGTCTGGACAAAGCATTTACAGATGCGCATGAGTGTGCGCTGTCGCGTTGCTTATAAAAGCTTTTCCGCCGGATAAGTAGCATCACATGTCCGGTTTTCGGGGGGATTCACAACGAGCAGGTCCAATCTGATACCACTCGGTCAGAAACTGAATTGTGCAGCACCGCAGATTATTGACGCACGACACTCATATAAGGGAAAAGAGGTGCTAGCATAGAGCCACCAGTCGATCTCAGCATGCACCCTAACTAGTAGTCAGGATATGACCGAGCCAGAAGACCCCAGCCGTGAGCGCCTCAAGCACCACTTTGCCCAGCGGGTAATTCATCAGGCACGTCAGATTCTTGAGATATGGCAACGCCTGCAACGCAGTGAGTGGTCCACTGCCGACCTCGCCGAACTGAGCGAGGCCAACCTGCGCCTGCTGCGTTTCGCCGAACGTTTCGAGCAGCCTGAGCACACACAACTGGCCCACCACATCAGCCAGTCGCTGGACGCCGTCGATGCCAATCGCGGCCGCCTGAGCAGTGGTCTGATCACCGACCTCAATCGCTTGATGCAGCGTTTGTCGCGCACCGGCCTGCGTCATGGTGATCAACTCGACCAGACATTTCTGCCACCGCTGCGCAAGCCGATCTATGTGTTGCTGCAGGATCATGACCGCGCCGAGCGGCTGGCCAAGCAACTGGAATTCTTCGGGCTGACCGCCCAGGCGCTGGACAGCGTGTCGGCGTTTCGCTCCTCGATGGTCGAGCGTTTGCCGGCTGCGATCGTCATGGACGTGGACTTCAGCGGTGCCGGCGTCGGCTTGCAACTCGCCGCCGAAGCGCAAGTGGGTCTGGAAGAACCGCTGCCGCTGCTGTTCTTCAGCCTGCACGAAACCGACACCCCGACCCGCCTCGCGGCGGTACGCGCCGGGGGCCAGGAATTTCTCACCGGCACCCTCGAAGCGTCGAGCCTGCTGGAGAAGATCGAAGTCCTCACCTGCGTCGCCCAGTACGAACCTTATAAAGTGCTGATCATCGACGATTCCCGCGCCCAGGCCTTGCACACCGAGCGCCTGCTCAACAGCGCCGGGATCGTCACCCGCTCCCTGATCGAACCGATCCAGGCGATGGCCGAGCTGGCGGATTTCCAGCCGGACCTGATCATCCTCGACATGTACATGCCGGCCTGCACCGGCACCGAGCTGGCCAAGGTCATCCGTCACAACGACCGTTATGTCAGCGTACCGATCATCTACTTGTCGGCTGAGGACGATCTGGACAAGCAACTCGACGCCATGAGCGAAGGCGGCGATGACTTCCTGACCAAGCCGATCAAGCCACGGCACCTGATCACCACCGTGCGCAACCGCGCCGCCCGTGCGCGCAATCTGAAGGCACGGATGGTCCGCGACAGTCTCACCGGGCTGTACAACCACACGCACATCCTGCAATTGCTCGAAGACTGTTCGTTCCGCGCGCGCCGCGAGAACAAACCGCTGAGCTTTGCCATGCTCGACATCGACCACTTCAAACGGGTCAACGACAGCCACGGTCACCCGATGGGCGACCGGGTGATCAAGAGCCTCGCGCTATTCCTCAAGCAACGCCTGCGCAAGACCGATTTCATCGGCCGCTACGGCGGCGAAGAATTCGCCATCGTCATGCCCGACACCGATATAGAAGCCGCGCACAAAGTGCTCGACGAGATCCGCCAGCGCTTCGCCGAAATCCACTACCCTGCGCAGCCGCAGGATTTGTGGTGCACCTTCAGTGCCGGCGTGGTGGAAATGCGCGAGGATTCCGACAGCCTGATGATGGCCAGCCAGGCCGACGAAGCGCTGTACCGCGCCAAGGGTGCCGGACGCAACCGGGTGCAGACCGCGCGCGACTCAAAGCAAAGTGCCACTTTTTCATCGGAATCCACCGATTCGGTCATAACCCTGTAACAGAACCGCAATAAATTCAGTCGCTTACCATTTCTGCCGTTGGTAGCCGTCATGCGCCTGAAGTTGCTCACCAATCTCAACACTCTGCTGCTGGTCGCCGTCTGCGTGGCCCTCGGCGCGACGCTGTGGTGGTCGCAAAAAGCCCTGGAGCGTCCGTATCTGCTGATGGAGCGCTATCTGGGTCTGTCGCAGCAATTTCAGAATGAGGTGGCGCGCAATGTCGAGGACTACCTTGCCAGCGGCGACGCCCTGCGCCTGAGCAGTGCCAGCCAGGCCATCGACGGTTTGCAGAAAGAGCTCGGCGAACTGCCGCCGGCGCTGGCCGAGACCCTGCGCCCGAGCCTGTCGAGTCTTGAAGAGTTCAGCAAGACCGACCTGCTCGCGGCCGGCAAACTGGCCGGCGATCCCCAGGCGCTGCTGCTGCAGGCCGAACGCGAACTGAGCGCCAGCCTCGACCAACTCAACACCTACGCCAACGGCAACGCGACGTACCTGACGCCGCTGCTCACCGCGTCCCAGCATCTGGGCAAGCTGTCGCTGGCCCGCGACAAACTGGTCAGCAGCGGCCGCAGTGAACTGGCCGCCGAGGTCGAGCGTGAAGTCGCCAGCCTCCGTACCCAGGCCCAAGCTATCGACGCCCTGCCCCTGCTCGGTGTGGTTGCCCGGAACGAATCCGGCAGTGATGACTTCGCCGCGATGATGGGTATCGAAAGCAGCGAAAAAGCCGCTGCCGAAGACGCCGGCGTCGACCTCAAGCGCGAACTCAACAGCCTGCTGGGGCGTTACCCGGCGGAGCTGGAACGCACCCGCGAACTGATCCAGAAACGCACCGACCTGAGCACCGCGACGCACCAGAAGATCGCCGCCGTGCAGCAGGCCATTGCCGGCCTCGAGCCTGTGGTGCGTGCTCAGCACGGGCAGATCCAGGGCGAAGTGCGGCTGATGCAAGGCGTGATGATCGGCCTGATCCTGCTGATCGCGCTGCTGATCGACACCTTGCAGCGGCGCCTGGCCCGCACCCTGACCAACCTTGCCCCGGCGCTGTCGACCTGGGCCGAGGGTGATTTCAGTCGCGATATCGATCTGGGCAAAACCAACCGCGAACTGCACGACATCGAAGCGTCGCTCAATCGACTGCGCGCGTACCTGGTGGATCTGGTGGGCACGATTCGCGGCAACGCCGAACAGGTCGCAGGCAGCAGTCGCACACTGGCCGAACTGAGTAACGACCTGCACACGGGCGCCGAGCATCAGGCCGGGGACACCGCGCTGATTCGCGATTCTCTGGGCGAACTGGAAGCCACTATTCAGCAAGTCGCCGGCGATGCGCGTCAGGCCGCGGACGCCAGTCGTCATGCCGGGCTGGCCGTCGAGCACGGGCAAACCGTGATCGGCCAGAGCCTCACTGGCCTGCATGCGCTGGTCGGTGAAGTACAAGGCAACGCGCAGATGATCGAGCACCTCGCCGAAGAGTCGGCGACCATTGGTGGCGTGCTGACGGTGATCCGCTCGATCGCCGACCAGACCAACCTGCTGGCGCTCAACGCGGCAATCGAAGCGGCGCGGGCCGGGGAAATGGGCCGTGGTTTTGCCGTGGTCGCCGAGGAAGTGCGCTCACTGGCACAACGCACGGCTGGCGCCACGGCAGAAATCCAGACCCTCATCGCCGGCCTGCAAAGCGCCGCCCGACAATCCGTCGAAGGCATGCGCGCGCAGGTCGAACACGCCGAAGCCACGGCCAATCAGGCGCAAGCGGCGGACGGCGCGCTGGATAAAATCGTCGGCGCCATTCAGACCATTTCCGACACGGCGATCCGCATTGCCGACGTGACCGCGCAGCAAAGTGACGCGGTCAGCGAGATTCGCGACCACAGTGAACGGATCCATCAGTTGGGTGGGGATAACCTGCTGCGCATTGGCGAAGGTCGCGAACAGGGCGAGAACCTACTGGTATTGGGCGGGCAGTTGCATACCGCCGTTCAGGCCTTTCGCGTCTGACAGATCGCTTTCGCGAGCAGGCTCGCTCCCACAGGAGCATGCATTCCAAGGTGGGAGCGAGCCTGCTCGCGAAGGTGTCAGTCCAGACACCACAAATGACCGGATCAAATGACTCAGTCACAAATTTCGCGCAAACATCGGCCATCGTGCCGGCTATTGCATAGAACTGGACAGTCACAAAGTCTTTGCGGCATAGTCGCCGGGTTCTGAACATTGCTCACCCATAACAAGGACAACGCAGATGGCAACCCTACTGGTGCTGCACGGCCCCAACCTGAACCTGCTCGGCACCCGCGAACCCGGCACTTACGGTTCAACGACCCTGGCGCAGATCAATCAGGATCTGGAGCGTCGCGCCCGTGAAGCCGGCCATCACCTGCTGCATCTGCAAAGCAATGCCGAGTACGAATTGATCGACCGCATCCACGCCGCCCGCGGCGAAGGTGTGGATTTCATTCTGATCAATCCAGCAGCTTTTACACACACAAGTGTCGCATTACGTGACGCGCTGCTGGGAGTGAGCATCCCATTCATCGAAGTGCATTTGTCCAACGTGCACAAACGCGAACCTTTCCGCCATCACTCTTACTTCTCCGATGTAGCGGTGGGAGTGATCTGCGGCCTTGGCGCCAGCGGTTACCGACTGGCCCTGGAGGCTGCACTAGAACAGCTTGAAACACAGGCAACGACTTGAACTACAAGCGTTAAACGCCCCTGACCGACCCTTGGGAGTTGATGATTCATGGATATCCGTAAAGTTAAGAAACTGATCGAATTGCTGGAAGAGTCCGGCATCGACGAGCTCGAGATCAAGGAAGGCGAAGAGTCCGTACGCATCAGCCGCCACAGCAAGACCCCGGCTCAGCAGTACTACGCGCCGGCTCCGATGCAGGCACCGGTCGCTGCCCCTGCCGCTGCTGCTCCGGTTGCTGCTGCAGCCCCGGCTGCCGCTGCTGCGCCAGCGCTGAACGGCACCGTTGCCCGTTCGCCGATGGTCGGTACCTTCTATCGCAAATCTTCGCCAACCTCGCCGTCCTTCGTTGAAGTCGGCCAGACCGTGAAGAAAGGCGACACTCTGTGCATCGTCGAAGCCATGAAGATGATGAACCACATCGAAGCTGAAACCAGCGGTGTGATCGAGTCCATCCTCGTCGAAGACGGCCAGCCGGTTGAGTACGACCAACCGCTGTTCACCATCGTTTGAACTGCGGAGAGCCTTTGATGACTGCGAAGTTGGAAAAAGTTCTGATCGCTAACCGCGGTGAGATCGCCCTGCGGATTCTGCGTGCCTGCAAAGAGATGGGCATCAAGACCGTCGCCGTTTACTCCAAGGCCGACAAAGAGCTGATGCACCTGGGTCTGGCAGACGAATCCGTCTGCATCGGCCCGGCTTCTGCCGCGCACTCCTACCTGCACATCCCGGCAATCATCGCGGCTGCTGAAGTGACTGGCGCTACTGCCATTCACCCAGGCTACGGTTTCCTCGCGGAAAACGCCGACTTTGCCGAGCAGGTCGAGAACTCCGGCTTCGCGTTCATCGGCCCGAAAGCCGACACCATTCGCCTGATGGGCGACAAGGTATCGGCCAAGCACGCGATGATCGAAGCAGGCGTGCCAACCGTTCCTGGTTCTGACGGCCCACTGCCGGAAGACGAAGAAACGGCGCTGCGCATCGGCCGTGAAGTCGGCTATCCGGTGATCATCAAAGCCGCTGGCGGCGGCGGTGGTCGCGGCATGCGCGTGGTGCACAAGGAAGAAGACCTGATCGCCTTCGCCAAACTGACCCGCACCGAAGCTGGCGCGGCGTTCGGCAACCCGATGGTCTATCTGGAAAAATTCCTGACTAACCCGCGCCACGTGGAAGTCCAGGTTCTTTCTGACGGCCAAGGCCACGCCATCCATCTGGGCGACCGCGATTGCTCGCTGCAACGTCGTCACCAGAAGGTTCTCGAAGAAGCGCCGGCACCGGGCATCGACGAGAAGGCTCGCGAAGAAGTTCTGGCTCGCTGCGTCAAGGCGTGCATCGACATCGGCTACCGTGGCGCCGGCACTTTCGAGTTCCTGTACGAGAACGGTCGTTTCTACTTCATCGAAATGAACACCCGTGTTCAGGTGGAGCACCCGGTTTCGGAAATGGTCACCGGTATCGACATCGTCAAGGAGATGCTCAGCATCGCCGCTGGCAACAAGCTGTCGTTCACTCAGGATGACGTGGTTATCCGCGGTCACTCGCTAGAGTGCCGGATCAACGCTGAAGACCCGAAAACCTTCATGCCGAGCCCGGGTACCGTCAAGCATTTCCACGCCCCGGGCGGCAACGGCGTTCGCGTCGATTCGCACCTGTACAGTGGCTATGCGGTTCCGCCGAACTACGACTCGCTGATCGGCAAGCTGATCACTTACGGCGCCACCCGCGACGAAGCCATGGCCCGCATGCGCAATGCCCTGGACGAAATCGTGGTTGACGGGATCAAGACCAACATCCCGCTGCACCGCGATCTGGTTCGCGACGAAGGCTTCTGCAAAGGCGGTGTGAACATTCACTACCTCGAGCACAAGCTGGCTGGCGAGAAGCACTAAGCTTTACGCCCGCACCTGACAAAGCCGCCTTCGGGCGGCTTTGTTGTTTTTGCAGGTTTCAAATCCCCCTTGTGCGAGCGGGCTTGCTCGCGAATGCGGTGTATCAGATACATTTATTTGTCTGGCACACCGCTTTCGCGAGCAAGCCCGCTCCCACAGGGTGCAATGCAGCTCCCACAAAAGCTCTGCGCTCGCGTAAACTTGCGCGCTTCTCGCTGGCCGCTAGGCTGCATTCATATTTTTTCAAAGGTGCCCGCCATGCCTTGGCTGCAAGTACGTCTCGCCATCAGCCCGGAACAAGCCGAAACCTACGAAGACGCGTTCCTTGAAGTCGGCGCCGTTTCGGTGACCTTCATGGACGCCGAAGATCAGCCGATCTTCGAGCCGGAACTCAACACCACCCCGCTGTGGGCGCACACTCACCTGCTGGCCCTGTTCGAGGGCGGCACCGAAGCCGCGCCGGTATTGGCGCATCTGGAACTGCTGACCGGCAGCCCATTGCCCGAGCACCACAGCGAAGTCATCGAAGACCAGGACTGGGAACGCAGCTGGATGGATGGTTTCCAGCCAATGCGCTTCGGTCAGCGCCTGTGGATCGTGCCGAGCTGGCACGCCGCCCCTGAGCCTGATGCGGTCAACTTGCTGCTGGACCCGGGCCTGGCGTTCGGCACCGGCACGCACCCGACCACCGCACTCTGCCTGGAATGGCTCGACGGTCAGGACCTGAAAGACTGCAACGTGCTGGATTTCGGCTGCGGCTCGGGGATTCTGGCCATCGCCGCCCTGCTGCTCGGCGCGAAAGAAGCCGTCGGCACCGACATTGATGTGCAGGCGCTGGAAGCCTCGCGCGACAACGCCGGGCGCAACAATATTGCCGACGAGCTGTTCCCGCTGTACCTGCCGCAAGACCTGCCGCAGGTCAAAGCCGACGTACTGGTCGCCAACATTCTGGCCGGCCCGCTGGTGTCCATGGCACCGCAACTGTCCAGCCTGGTCAAATCCGGTGGTCGCCTGGCGCTGTCCGGCATCCTCGCCGAACAGGGCGAAGAAGTCGCTGCTGCCTATGCCCAGGACTTCGATCTGGACCCGATCGCCAATCGCGATGGCTGGGTGCGTATCACCGGCCGTCGGCGCTAGAATGTCCGCCTGCATAAACCGGATCGCCGCATGACCGACAGTTTCGTCACCCAGTGCCCGCATTGCCAAACCAGCTTCCGCGTCAGCCATGCTCAATTGAGCGTGGCCCGCGGGGTGGTTCGCTGTGGCTCCTGCCTGCAAGTGTTCAACGCCGCCAAACAGCTGCTCGAACAACACGCGGGCAAGGAAGCGGTCACGCCAGTGGCTCCGGTCAGCGTGCAACCGCCTCAGGCGCAACCTGCGGTCAGCGAGCCATTGGTCAGCGTGCAGCCACCAGTGGTCGAAGCGCCCGCCATCGTCGAACCACCCGCACCACGCGCCATCAGCCAAAAGCAATGGAGCGCCAGCGAGCTGGATCTCGACAGCCTGGACCTGGACGAAGAACTGGCCCGCCTCGAACAACGGGAAATTCAGCCGACCACCGAATTCGGGCGTCAGCGTGAAGATTCCCTGAGCGCCCGGCGTGACAGCCCCGAAGCCGATGAAACGGTGTGGCGCGACAGCCTGTTCAGCGCACGCGATGATGAGCGCCTGCCTGAGCACGAAGATGAAATCGAACCCGAGATCGTCGAACCGGAACCGGAACCGGAAAAAACCACACGCACCGAGCCATCGTTGTCGCTGGAGCCGGTGGACCTGGACGACGAACCGCCGATTCCGCAGTTGCGCCTGCACGACCCAATCGATCCGAATGCCCGCCGCGAGCGCCTGTCAGCCAGCGCCGAACCCGATGACGATGACCTGCCGTCGGTCGAACCGCTGCGCAAAAAACGCGACCGGGCAGAGCCCGGAGTTCGCGCCGAAGTCCTGCAGGACCTGACCGACGATCCGCTGCAACTCGACTGGCAGAAGCGCCGTTCACCCTGGGGACGGCGCCTGCTCTGGAGTTTGCTGGTGCTGCTGGCCGCTGCAGGTCTCGCCGGTCAGTACGTCGCCTACCACTTCGACGAACTGGCGCGACAGGATCAGTACCGCCCGTGGTTTCAGCAACTCTGTCCAGAGATCGGTTGCACGGTGCCGTCCAAGGTCGACATTGGCAAAATCAAAAGCAGCAATCTGGTGGTGCGCAGCCATCCCGAATTCAGCGGCGCACTGGTGGTCGACGCGATCATCTATAACCGCGCGACGTTCTCCCAGCCATTCCCGCTGCTGGAGCTGCGCTTCGCCGATCTCAATGGCCACCTGATCGCCAGTCGTCGCTTCAAACCCGGCGAATACCTCAACGGCGACCTCGAAGGCCTGGCGGAAATGCCGCCGCAGACGCCGATCCACATCGCGCTGGATATCCTTGATCCAGGCCCCAAAGCGGTGAATTACAGCCTGAGTTTCCACTCCCCCGAGTGAACGGCTGCAGCGCTTCAGGTTTGACGGCAGTTTTCTGACTGGGCGCCCGCCAACCAAACCGCTGGTAATAACAGAATAACTGTTCAGATTTTGTTCAATTCAGCCTTTATCCAGTCATCGAGAGCGGGTATCATGCCAACCCTTTTTCGAACTCTCATGATCCGGCCCCACTTCAGGGAAGTCCTATGTCGGCGGTACGCATCGGCCCATATACATTGCAGAACGGTTTGATTCTCGCCCCGATGGCAGGGGTCACCGATCAGCCCTTTCGTCAGCTGTGCAAGCGTTTGGGCGCAGGGCTTGTAGTCTCGGAAATGGTCACCAGTGACATGAGCCTGTGGAATACCCGCAAGTCGCGCATGCGCATGATCCACGAAGGCGATCCCGAGCCACGCTCGGTACAGATTGCCGGTGGCGACGCGCAGATGCTGGCGGACGCGGCCCGGGCCAACGTCGAACTGGGCGCACAGATTATTGATATCAACATGGGTTGCCCGGCAAAGAAGGTCTGCAACAAGGCCGCCGGCTCCGCGTTGTTGAAGGATGAAGCACTGGTTACCGAGATCCTGCACGCCGTGGTGGCGGCGGTTGATGTGCCGGTAACCCTGAAGATCCGCACCGGATGGGATCGCGACAACAAGAACGGCCTGACCGTGGCGAAGATCGCCGAGCAGGCCGGCATTACGGCGCTGGCAGTGCATGGCCGCACGCGCGCCGATCTGTACACAGGTGTTGCCGAGTACGACACGATTGCCGCGATCAAGCAGGCGGTGTCGATTCCGGTGTTTGCCAATGGCGATATCGATTCGCCTGAAAAGGCCCGTTACGTGCTCGACGCGACCGGTGCCGATGGCCTGCTGATAGGCCGGGCTGCCCAGGGGCGGCCATGGATTTTTCGTGAGATCGAACACTTCCTGCGTACCGGCGAGAAATTGCCGGCGCCGGAGCTGATCGAAGTGGAACGCATCCTGCTGGAGCATCTGGCCGCACTTCACGCCTTCTATGGGGACGTGATGGGCGTACGTATTGCCCGCAAGCATGTGGGCTGGTATCTCGCAACCTTGCCGGGCGCCAGGGAGTTTCGCGCCCACTTCAATCGTTTGGATGGTACGGAAACACAATGCGCCAACGTTCGGGAGTTCTTCGCCGAGCGTTACAAGAGCCTGACAGGGGACGAAGAAGGGGTGGCCGCATGACGATGATGACCGAGACTTTAGTGAGTGGAACAACACCCGTGAGCGACAACGTGAATTTGAAACAGCACCTCAATACCCCGAGCGAAGAAGGTCAGACCCTTCGCGGGAGTGTCGAGAAGGCGCTGCACAATTATTTCGCCCACCTTGAGGGCGCGTCCGTCACGGATGTGTACAACCTGGTGCTCTCCGAAGTCGAGGCTCCCCTGCTCGAAAGCGTGATGAACTACGTCAAGGGCAACCAGACCAAGGCCAGTGAGCTGCTGGGACTCAACCGCGGCACGCTGCGCAAGAAACTCAAGCAGTACGATCTGCTGTAAGCATTCAATCAAACCAGAAAGGCGCCCGCGTAAAACCGGTCGCCTTTTTTGCTGACTTCCCTTGCTTTTGATGGAAATTGAGATGACCGACCAGACTACCCGCCTGCCGATCCGCCGCGCCTTGATCAGTGTTTCCGACAAGACCGGGATCCTCGAATTCGCCAAGGAGCTTGAAGCCCTGGGCGTCGAGATCCTCTCCACCGGCGGGACGTTCAAGCTGCTGCGCGACAACGGTGTTGCCGCAGTGGAAGTCGCGGATTACACCGGCTTCGCGGAAATGATGGACGGCCGGGTGAAGACCCTGCACCCGAAAATCCACGGTGGGATCCTCGGTCGTCGCGGTATCGACGATGCCGTCATGAACGAGCACGGCATCAAGCCGATCGACTTGGTTGCGGTCAACCTGTACCCGTTCGAAGCCACCATCAACAAGCCAGGCTGCGACCTGCCGACCGCGATCGAAAACATCGACATCGGCGGCCCTACCATGGTCCGTTCGGCGGCGAAAAACCATAAAGACGTGGCGATCGTGGTCAACGCCAGTGACTACGCCAACGTCCTGGAAGGCCTGAAAGCCGGTGGCCTGACCTACGCGCAGCGTTTCGACCTGATGCTCAAGGCCTTCGAACACACTGCCGCCTACGACGGCATGATCGCCAACTACATGGGCACCGTGAACCAGGCCGCTGAAACCCTCAGCACCGAAGGCCGCAGCGAATTCCCGCGCACCTTCAACAGCCAGTTCATCAAGGCTCAGGAAATGCGCTACGGCGAGAACCCGCACCAGAGCGCGGCGTTCTACGTTGAAGCCAAGCCTGCCGAAGTCGGCATCGCCACCGCGACCCAACTGCAAGGCAAAGAGCTGTCGTACAACAATGTGGCCGACACCGACGCCGCGCTGGAATGCGTGAAGAGCTTCGTCAAGCCAGCCTGCGTGATCGTCAAGCACGCCAACCCGTGCGGCGTGGCCGTAAGCCCGGACGCCGAAGGCGGCATCCGTCAGGCCTACGAACTGGCCTACGCCACCGACACCGAATCGGCGTTCGGCGGCATCATCGCCTTCAACCGTGAACTGGATGCCGAGACCGCCAAGGCGATCGTCGAGCGTCAGTTCGTTGAAGTGATCATCGCCCCAAGCGTGAGCGAAGAAGCCCGCGCCATCGTCGCTGCCAAAGCCAACGTGCGCCTGCTGGCCTGCGGCGAGTGGTCGACAGACCGCGCAGCAGCGTGGGACTACAAGCGCGTCAACGGTGGCCTGCTGGTGCAGAGCCGCGACATCGGCATGATTAGCGCCGACGACCTGAAAGTGGTGACCAAGCGTGCACCGACCGAACAGGAAATCAACGACCTGATCTTCGCCTGGAAAGTCGCCAAGTACGTTAAATCCAACGCCATCGTCTACGCCAAGAACCGTCAGACCATCGGTGTCGGCGCCGGCCAGATGAGCCGCGTGAACTCGGCACGTATCGCCGCGATCAAGGCTGAGCACGCCGGTCTGCAAGTGGCCGGGTCGGTAATGGCTTCGGACGCGTTCTTCCCGTTCCGCGACGGTCTGGACAACGCAGCCAAGGTCGGCATCACTGCGGTGATCCAGCCGGGTGGTTCGATGCGTGATGCCGAGGTGATTGCTGCTGCCGACGAAGCCGGCATCGCGATGGTGTTCACCGGTATGCGTCATTTCCGCCACTAAGTACACGATCCACTGTTGATCGTGCCCACGCTCTGCGTGGGTACGCAGCCCGGGACGCTCCGCGTCCCTCGGACGCAGAGCGTCCGTTGAGGCATTCCCACGCGGAGCGTGGGAACGATCAGCCCCTACAGAATTAGCGTCATCCGAGGTTTTTGAAATGAATGTTTTGATCATTGGCAGCGGTGGCCGTGAACACGCCCTGGCCTGGAAAGTGGCTCAGGATCCGCGCGTGCAGAAGGTTTTCGTCGCGCCGGGCAACGCGGGCACCGCGATTGAAGCCAAGTGCGAGAACGTCGCCATCGACGTGCTGGCCCTTGAGCAACTGGCCGACTTCGCCGAGAAAAACGTTTCCCTGACCATCGTCGGTCCGGAAGTGCCGCTGGTGGCTGGCGTGGTCGACCTGTTCCGCTCCCGTGGCCTGGACTGCTTCGGTCCGACTGCCGGTGCTGCACAACTGGAAGGCTCGAAAGCGTTCACCAAGGATTTCCTGGCCCGCCACAAGATCCCGACCGCCGACTACCAGAACTTCACCGAGATCGAGCCAGCCCTGGCTTATCTGCGTGAAAAAGGCGCACCGATCGTGATCAAGGCCGATGGCCTGGCCGCCGGTAAAGGCGTGATCGTGGCCATGACCCTGGCCGAAGCCGAAGACGCCGTGCGTGACATGCTCGCCGGCAATGCGTTTGGCGACGCTGGTTCGCGCGTGGTGATCGAAGAATTCCTCGACGGCGAAGAAGCCTCGTTCATCGTCATGGTCGACGGCAAGAATGTCCTGCCGATGGCCACCAGCCAGGACCACAAACGCGTCGGCGACGGCGATAGCGGCCCGAACACCGGCGGCATGGGTGCCTACTCCCCTGCCCCGGTGGTCACTGCCGACGTGCACCAGCGTGTGATGGATCTGGTGATCTGGCCGACCGTTCGCGGCATGGCTGAAGAAGGCAACGTCTACACCGGTTTCCTGTATGCCGGTCTGATGATCGACAAGGCCGGTAACCCGAAAGTCATCGAGTTCAACTGCCGCTTCGGCGACCCGGAGACCCAACCGGTGATGCTGCGTCTGCAGTCGAGCCTGGTGCTGCTGGTCGAAGCCGCCCTCGCGCAAGCGCTGGACAAGGTTGAAGCGCAGTGGGATCCGCGCCCGAGCGTCGGTATCGTATTGGCCGCTGGTGGCTACCCGGGCGACTACGCCAAGGGCGCAGCGATCAACGGTCTGGACGCAGCCGCCAACCTGGAAGGCAAAGTCTTCCACGCCGGTACCGCGCTCAAAGATGGCAACGTGGTAACTGCCGGTGGTCGCGTACTTTGCGCCACTGCCATGGGCGCCAGCGTGAGCGAAGCCCAGCAGCAAGCCTACAAGCTGGCCGCCGCCATCGACTGGGAAGGCTGCTTCTACCGCAAGGACATTGGCTACCGCGCCATTGCCCGTGAACGTGGCGAAACCCAGGAATAAGCTGTCCTTCAAGTCCGGCGCGGGATGCAGTCCCTCGCCGGGCTGTTCCGCCGCCGCGCATCGTTATATTCTGGCATCAACCTACGAAGGGATTTCGCCGTGCGCTGGCTCAGGATTGCCATAAGTTTAACCGTCACGTTGCTGACCTTGCTCTGCATGCTTCCGGCCCAGGCCGCACAAGGCAGTGGCTGGTCGGTATTGCTTGACGATCAGGGCAATCTGCAACTGAGCGACATCCGCTCGGCTCGCTACACCAATCAATTCAGCCCCATCGAACTGGACCGCCTCACGGCCGCCGAGCCCGATGGTGCACTGTGGTTGCGTTTCAGACTGGCGCCGGGCAAGCACGAACAAGTGCTGCGGATCTTCGCCCCCGACCTGTCCAACCTCAGTCTCTACGTGCTGGACGGCGACAAGCTGATCGAGCAACGGATCTCCGGCACCCACCAGCCGCAGGTCGAACGGCCGCTGCCGAGCAGCGATTTCCTGCTGCCGCTACCGCAAAGCGACAAATCCCTCGACGTTTATTTGCGGATGGTTTCCGACCATCATCTGCGCCCGCACATCACCCTGCAATCGGCGGTGATGAGTGCCGCCAACCAAAACCAGACGCTGATCTTCGGCCTGCTGTTCGGCTGCCTCGGCATGTTGCTGCTGCACAATATTGTGCGCTACGCCTATTCCCGCTCGCGCAGCAGCCTGTGGCTGGCCGTCTGCGAAGGACTGCTGGGCCTGAGCCTGTTGCTGCTGCTCAACCTCGCAGGGCCCTGGCTGCCGAACTGGCACGCGATCCAGACCCCGGGCGCCTATCTGGCGTTGCTGCTGACCGCCCCGGCCGGGTTGATGTTCGCCCTGCGCTTCTTCGCCCCGCTCGGCCCGCACCCGCTGAACAAACTGTTGCTGGGCGACATTCTGTTCATCGTGATCTGCAGCCTGCTGCTGTTGTTCGTCAACACCCTGCCGCTGAACATCATCACCTATGCACTGGTGGCCCTCGCCGGTCTGAGCATGCTGCTGGTCGGCTTCTATCACTGGCAGAAAGGCTACCGTCCGGCGCGGTTGTTCGTTGCCGGGATGGTGGTGTTCAACATCGGTACGCTGATCATCCTGCCGGCATTGCTGGGGCTGACCCTGGTCGCACCGCAAGGCCTGATCATGACCCTGATGGCGTTCATCTGCGTCAGCGGCCTGCTGATGAGCATCGCCTTGGGTGAGCGCCAGCGCAGCATCACCGAAAGCCGCTTCAGCATCAGCCGCGATCTCGCCGCCAGCAACGCCGAGATCAACGCGAAGGCCGAGTTCCTCGCCAAGATCAGCCACGAGATCCGCACCCCGATGAACGGCGTGCTGGGCATGACCGAGCTGCTGCTGGGCACGCCGCTGTCGGTCAAGCAACGCGACTATGTGCAGACCATCCACAGCGCCGGCAACGAGCTGCTGACCCTGATCAACGAGATCCTCGACATCTCCAAACTCGAATCCGGGCAGATCGAACTGGACGACGTGCAATTCGACCTCAACGCCCTGATCGACGATTGCCTGAGCATCTACCGGGCCAAGGCCGAACAGCAGAACGTCGAGCTGATCAGCTTCATCCAGCCGCAGGTGCCGCGCGTGATCAGCGGTGACCCGACGCGCCTGCGCCAGACCCTGCTGAGCCTGCTGGAAAATGCCCTGAAGAAAACCGACGAAGGCGAAGTGCTGATCGTCGTCGCCCTCGACGAGCGCAGCGTCAAACCGCGCCTGCGCATCGCCGTGCAAGACAGCGGGCAGCCGATGGATGCGGAGGAGCGCGATGCGCTGATGCACGCCGAACTGCACAGCAAGCACTTCCTCTCGGCCAACCGTCTGGGCGGCAACCTCGGGCTGGTAATCGCCCGGCAACTGATTCGCCTGATGCACGGTGAGTTCGGCATCAAGAGCGGCGCCAACCAGGGCAGCACGTTGTGGCTGACCCTGCCGCTGGACCCCGACCGTCTCGAACACCCGACCTCCGACCTCGACGGCCCGTTGCAGGGTGCGCGAGTGCTGGTGGTGGACGACAACGACACCTGCCGCAAGGTGCTGGTGCAGCAATGCAGCGCCTGGGGTCTGAACGTCAGCGCTGTGCCATCGGGCAAGGAGGCGCTGGCGCTGCTGCGTACCAAGGCACACCTGCGTGACTACTTCGACGTAGTGCTGCTCGATCAGAACATGCCCGGCATGACCGGCATGCAACTGGCGGCCAAGATCAAGGAAGATCCGAGCCTGAACCACGACATCCTGCTGATCATGCTCACTGGCATCAGCAACGCGCCGAGCAAGATCATCGCGCGCAACTCCGGGATCAAGCGCATCCTCGCCAAACCGGTGGCCGGCTATACGCTCAAGACCACGCTCGCCGACGAATTGAATCAGCGCAACAAGGGTCAGGTGGTGTTCCAGCCGCAAGTGGTCACGCCCGCCACAGCAGCCAAGGTGCCGAGCGATTTCCGCATCCTCGTCGCCGAGGACAACACGATTTCGACCAAAGTGATTCGCGGCATGCTCGGCAAGCTCAACCTGCAGCCCGATACTGCCAGCAACGGCGAAGAAGCCCTGCAGGCGATGAAGGCGCAACGTTACGATCTGGTGCTGATGGACTGCGAAATGCCGATTCTCGATGGCTTCTCGGCGACCCAGCAACTGCGCGCGTGGGAAGTCAGCAACCAGCGCATCCGCACACCGATCGTAGCGCTGACCGCGCACATCCTCGCCGAGCACAAAGAGCGCGCACGCCAGGCTGGCATGGACGGGCACATGGCCAAACCGGTAGAGCTGTCGCAACTGCGCGAGCTGATCGAACACTGGGTGGCCCAGCGCGATCAGCAGAACCGAAGTACTGCGCAAACATCCTGATCAGCCTGCGCGTGCCAACAGCTTTTCATCCACCTGACCGTCAGTAACCATTTCGATCAAGTCCATGTATGGCAACACGTGCCCCGCGAGAATTTCGCGGATCGGATCGAAGAGTGGCGGAGCAAGATCCAGTTGCAGGAAGTATTGCTCTACCAGCCCCGAAACATTGGCAGCAGTAAAAATCTGAGAGTACGGATTGATTGCGCCGACTACCGATGACTTCAATGTCATGTATGTCGCGTTGATCCGGGGGCCAGGTTGCGCGACGATGAGCAAGAAACGAAATCGGCCGAAGCCTGGTTCGTCCGCCGGGTCATGTTCGATCGACTGCTGAACCCGCTCGTGCAGAGACTCGATGAGCGGGTCTGCAGCCGACCGCCCGACAATGTCTTTCAGGACTGGCACCAACGTGCCCTTGTCGGCACTTTCGAGCCCACCCTCCATATAGTCCACCAGCCTCGTCATGGCTGTGTCACTGGATTTGCGTGGCGGAGTGAGCTCGAACGATTTCCAGCTTTTCTCCAGCCAGTTGTCCTTCAAAACCTGCTGCCAGGTCGCGTACCAGTTATCCTGCTCACTGTCTAGCGGGAACATATTGGTGGCAACCAGTTGGGCAAACAGGAGGGAATGTTGTACATCCTGTTTTTCCTGCTCGGTCATTCTTGACGACAGCAGAACCAATGCGCCGGCATTTCGATAAATTGCATACTTTTCCTGCACTGGACAACTCCTCGAGTTGAGCACGCGGCGACTGAAAACAGCCACCACATGCTTTGATTAGATCTTAAGAACTTACTGACTTACTTTAACTTCAGAGCCCACCTACTTACATTAGTCACTGCACGATCACCCAACGCACCGGAAATGAGATCGCGCGTCTTGGCGATGATAAATGGAACCATCGTCATATGAGACTCACCTTTATATAGATCTACCGAACTGCTATCCCAGTTGACGAACAGCACTTTGGTTTGATTAACCCGATTAATAAAGCGCACAGCGCCCATTGTCAGGATGACTTCCTTATCCGGTGTTTCAATGCACGAACCAACCGCGAAACCACCGTTAGCCTTGTTTTTGACATTCTTGTCGAAAACCTGAAGAGGTTTCTCGGAGTTTTGCAGAGACGCCATTGCATCGGTTGCCACTTTCAGCAACAGCGCCGAAGTTGGACCCGGCAGGGCGGCCGCAGCTGCGGCGGAGCCGAGAATGGTCAGGGCAAGCTGGTCCATCGTGAAGCTTTTACCGGATGCTTGGGTAGAGTCGTAATATCCCTTGAGAATGGCCCAACCACAGTCTTGCATGACTGTCAGAAAAGTTTTGTACCACTCCTTGCCCTGGCTTTCCAAAGGATGTTCCTGGTTAGCCACCAGGGTCGCAAAAAGATAGGTATTGCGAACGTCTGCCTGATTCTGTTCGGACATGCCCGACACGAAAGCAATAATAGCTTCACCTACGATCGCGGCCTGATCTGGCTGCTCGACATCAAAAGCTGTTACACCGGAAAAACTGCGCGGGGCCAAAACAACCTGGTCGGCAGTTATATTATAATTATTCAAGCGTTCCAGTCGCTCTGCAATACTGAGCACGGTATTAGTTTGCATTATTCAATTCCATTAGTTTGTTTTAATTGAGCTCTTTCCAAGCCCGCAGTGCAAACTTACGCAGAAAACCTTCACCCAACAAGCTGATGAGTGTTACCAATAAACAACAACAGCAACTTACAACTCAAAAGTCAAAACCTCTTAGAACAAGCAGCTGAAAAAACGAACAGTTGAACTATGCCGTACGGCAAGCAATCGAGTCCGACAGACTGCCCGTTGCCTGATAGACTTCGCTCAACTTTCACCGGTACGGACGTCTCCCCATGCTCCACGTGTTATTCAGCGTTTACCTGAAGATGCTGGTGCTCTACAGCCCGTTCTTCGTGTTGTCCTGCTTCATTAGCCTGACCCGTGGTTACTCGCGCAAGGAACAGCGACGCCTGGCCTGGAAAGTGGCGATTGCCACACTGATCTCCAGCGTTCTGCTGTATCTGTTTGGCCGGGTGATTTTCGACGTGTTCGGGATTACCGCAGACGCGTTCCGCATCGGTGCCGGCAGCGTGCTGTTCATCTCGGCGCTGGGCATGGCCCAAGGCAAGCCCGTAGTGCAAAGCGACAACGTGCAACAGGACGTGACGATCGTGCCGCTGACCATCCCCTTGACGGTCGGCCCGGGGACCATCGGTGCACTGCTGGTGATGGGTATCAGCCAACCGCATTGGGATGACAAACTGACCGCGATCATGAGTATCGCCCTGGCCAGTTTCACCGTTGGGGTGGTGCTGTACCTGTCCAATCACATCGAACGCATTCTCGGCGACCAGGGCTTGCAGATCGTCAGTCGGTTGATGGGATTGTTTGTCTGCGCATTGGCGGCGCAGATCATCTTTACCGGGGTGAAGGGCTATCTTGTTTCCTGAAAGCAAGAAAGGGCCGCGGATGATCTGATCCGCAGCCCCTTCAACTAATCCCGTCGGCGTTTAGCTGCCGGGTTACGCCTTAACGGATGTCAGAAATCAGCGCGCCGAGTTCACTCAGCGCTTCCTCCTGCAACGCGCTCATCAACTCATCGAGGTAGAGCGTCACCGCGAGGTCTTCCGCCAAGGGGATACTGAGTGACAAATTCTTTCGAGACTCCGCACTGATAGCACCGACATTGCGCAAAATGATGCTGCGCCCCGTGTCAGTGTCCGTCAGCAGCAGGTGCACATCCTTCTGCGTGACCAACCACTGCTCCATCGGCTGCAGCTGGAACGAAAGATGACTTTTCAACGCGTCGGGAAAATCGAGATCGACAATGAGGCAGTCAAGTCGTGCCCAGGTCCGCTGGTCGATCAACAAGGAACCGCCATCCGTCGAAGACTTCAGGATCAGCGTATCAATGCCGTCCGGAATCGGCGCAAGCCTGCCAGATATCCGATCACTTTCGATGACCAGCGTATTATCTGCTCGCCTGACTGTTTGTGCAGTCATCCATACGTCACTGAGCTTGCCATCTTCACTGCGGTTGCTGAAAAGCTGCAGGCTCTGCGGGTCATGCAACACCAGGGTTTGACCGTTAGCGACTCCCACGTAGCCAGGCAAGTCTTCACCTGGAGCCGTTGCACTGAGCAAGCGGCCGGCGTCGACGTCATACCAGCTACAAAGATCATCGATCCTGCCTGCCGTCAGATACGGAGCACAATGCTGACCCGCCAGCATCCGGGCCAGTTTCCGTTCCCGCGCCTGATGCAGATCCACGCCGTCGAAGAACTCGTTTTCCACACCGACAATGCGCGCAGGCTCACCTTCGAACAGGTCGAACAATACGTGATCATGGGTCTTGGCGCGCAAGCCCGACTCATGGGGCATAGCCCAGGCAAACGTCCGCTGCGGCATCACCGCCTGCATTTGCGGGATCAAGTCAGCGCGTAGCAGTCGCGTTCCCGCGCCAAATGCTGCGAACAAGCTATCGGGGGCCATGAACGCTTGGCGGTAGATCCGCCCAGTAGTCCAATCGATCATCCAGGCGGCCTTCCTGTCCATGGTCAGCCTCAATAACCCAAAGCTTTTCCCCGCTGTATCGGCGATAAGAAGTTGCTGATCGAGACACACGACATAGAGCGGCGAGTGATTCGAAGCAGCGCTGATGCCACCGACCTCCACAGCCCCCGCGGACCACATTGCGGCAGTGCCAAGGACCGAATCCCACCAACGAAAATTGCTGCCTGAGCGCTGCTGGCGGGCGAGCAGCCAATCAGTACTCAGGCTTGCCAGATGTCGGTCACCCGCGACGTTCAGTCGAAATACCATGCCGTCTTCAGTAAACACAATGTGTTGCCGGCCCCGACGATGAATTTGCTGCACCTCGAGAGGCAAGATGCATTGGGCAAAAATGACGGGGGGCTGATCTTGCGCACTGATGCGCTGGCGATAAAGCAGGCCATGACGCAGGTGATGGAACAGAACCGTATCGCGCTCTGACTGCTGCGGATCCAGGAGAACCCAATCGAAGGAATCGGCTTTGTTGTCCTGCTCTTTGAGCATCGGCCTGAAGACCCTTCCGTCGTCGCAACGCACCCAGACCCTGCTGAACACTTTTAAGCTGTAGTCCATGTAATCAACAGTAATGAACCTGGATAGAGCGGCATTCACAACACGTTCGTCATCAACTTCAGACTCGGCTGGAATCAACCAGTACCAGGAGAGGAAATCGTCAAGGGTGACAACCCCACTTCGAATGTCCCGACCTTCGTGATAGCTGAGATGACCGGACACACCAGTAATCGAGAGTTCATCTTCTTCGATCAGGTAAGTCATTTTCACAAACCGGTCTTCGTCGAGTTCGATGCGCCGAACCACTTGCAACACACCGCCCGGCATCTCCTGGATCGCGGTAATCCAGGCTTTGCACTCCTTACGTACCAACTGGAAAACACGCATGATTTTGCCGGTGACAACATCAACGCGCCAGATCAATGCATCAGCGGGGCAGTAGTAGTAAATGTCCTGACCAATCCTGGGGCCCATACAAATATCCGCGGCATATTTGGGATCCAGCCCGCGAACCAACGATAATGAATCTTGCGCGCGGTCATACCAGGCGCTGGTGCGCACGCCGGTCAGAGCATCCTGGTAATTGCGAATGACCGTGGGGCCATCCGCCAGACGGCTGGAACGTGCAAGTTCGCGAACTCGCTTAAGGGTCATCGGGCCGTCTTCATCCGGGCCGGCCTCCAGCTCCGTGAGCAGCAGGGTGCCGGTTGCCCAGTCCACCTGATAGGAATCTGCGTCGAGTTGCACAAGCACAGCGCTCTTGTCAGGCACCTGCACCTGTATCGTGCCCAGTTGCAGGACGTCACCCTCGATTTTCACACCGCTTTTATTCAACCAGGCTGCGCGTAATGACCAGGTCATTGCTTCGCCAGTCGAGACCTGCAAACGCAAAGACTTGACGCCCTCGGCCAAGGCAACCGAACACTGCCCACCCTGTGCATCGATGTCATAGGAAAGGTGACCATGCACCTCTCGCGGCAAGGTCGGTACATGCAGAAAACGGTGTTGCCTGCCCAACACCACGCTGACCGTGGTTGCCACGTAGTTGGGCACCATTTTTTCAATGATGTATCCGGTGGGCACTCTGTAAAAGGAGAACCAGAATTGCCGCTTGCCGTAACGGTCATGCTCAAGTGCCAGTGCCGTTTCCAGATCTTCGCCCAAGGTTGTCGAGAAGGGCAGTCCGCCAAACTCATAGGCGAGGAAGCAGTCGGGCAAGCTCGGTAACACAACGCTTTCAACGTTTATTTTGTCACTGATGGCAAACTTTTCCGGCAGATCGAGCGCTTCTCGAATGCTGAATGCATGCTCGCGGTCCGGGTCGATTTTGGGTGGATGCAAATCACAGTAGTCGTCTGCCGCGTAAATTTTCTGACTGCCAAAGGTGATAGCTCCCTTGCGCAGATCCAGTTTTGAATAAACCGCATGAGGGTTGGCAAAGAGGGTATCGCCCCTTACCGAGTAACCTTCGGAACGATAAGCCTCGTTGACCCGATTCAAATACCTGCCGATCTGCTTGCCACGCTCCTTCCTGGCGCTGAAACCTTCGACCAATGCACCGATGCCGATAGCCAGGCCACCGAGAATGACACTGGCCCCGCCAAGAAACGCAGCCGCCGTGGCCGCACCGGCAACACCCGCGCCAAACGCTCCGGCCCCCAGGATCAGACCGGCAGTATCGAAAGCCAACTGGGTGGCGAACACCGCACGCTGGATATCATTTTCCGCGTTGATCAACAGATAGATATCGAAACCGATACTCGCCAGTTGCAGTGCGTTGCCCACACCTTCATTCAATACGTTGCCCAGCGCACTACCGACGATTGCAGCGGTGGTGTTGGCCACACGCACACTGTCGGTGAACGCATGACGAACCAGTCCCAGCAACTGCACCGCGTCAACCACGAGTCCGTGGGCCAGTTGCGCGTAAGAGAGATAACCGTGAATGCGCACCGCAGACGTCAACGCCGTCGAACCATCGGCGTGCTCCGCTTCCTTGAGCCCAAGCAGTAACGCCTGAATGGCAAAGCCGGCATTGAGTGTGTGCACCGCACCGACGTCGGTCGGATCGACCGCGGATGATCCCGCACGTCTACCGGATAACTCTTCAAAGGAATCGCTCAGATAAGATTTGATCCCGGACAAGCGCTTGTCATCGGTCAACACCGTGCGCGTCTGATGCGGGTCTTTGGCGTTGACCAGAGTGATTTCACTGCGCCCTTGTGCGGCGGGTTTCAGGGACTCGAATACCGGAACGAAGTCGCGGCTCAGTTGATGTTTTTCATGCAACTGATCGGTGGCACCTTTGATGATCCGCGCCCACTTGTGGGCGTCCACACTGACGAACGCTTGGCCAAGACGCGCGTTCTCCGACAGCGACCGTAGTCGCAATTGCGCATGATGGTGCCAGGGTTCGACAGGCTTCCCACCGGCAATCGGGTCATTGCTCAGCAGGTTTCCAACGCTGACTCTGGACGGCAAAGTCGCGTCGGCAATGTTCACGCCGTTGAGGTCCACCACATCGAAAGTGGCTCCGGGGCCCTCTGCAACGCCATAGAGTCTGGCGAGCGCCTCATCCTGCAAAAATCCCTGGATACCTTTGTGCAGTTCATCTATTCGGGCAAACGCATACAGGCCGAAGTTGGGATCGTAGAAGCGATAGGATGTTTCATCTGCTCCCGCGACTTTGCTCACCAGCATCGAATGATTTTCGGTATTGAGCAGCAAGCTGCCGCCGCTGGATTTGGCATCCAGCGCCTGTATCACTGCGTGCAGATTCGCCACCGGGGTTTTTTCGCCGAACTGCGCCATCGGGATGCCGCGCAACTCATCCAGCACATGCAGCAACGCCTGGGTTTCAGCTGACTCCGGGGCAATATTGGCCAGCGCCAGTTTACCGATCAGAGCGCGCTCTGCGGCGACACCACGTTCCAATGCTGCCGCCATGGCCAATGCCAATGGATAACAGCGCCGCCCCGGATCGCCCAAACCCTGCACCAGCAACCCTTGTGGAAACTGTTTGGCTGAGAGAGCCCCGGACCGGAAAAACTGCTCACGTACCGCATTGCCTCGTGTGAGAATCGACGCCCGTTGTTCTTTTTTAGCCACGGCTTCTACCTGGCTCAGGTGTTCGCGCCATTGCCGTACGCTCATCGGCGTGGCAAAGGCCTGCGCCTTCAGAACCCGAGAGTTGTTTTCCCCCGTGCCGATTCTGGAAGTACTGAACTCTGTAGGTGCCGCGTAACGGTTGAGCAGCGTTTGTTCGATGATGTCATAGCGTGCGAACAGCCCACGATCACGGGTTTTTTCGGCAAAATCAACGGTGGTTTTCCAGGTCTCGGCGAACCCGTTCTGATCCAGTGTCGTAGCGCCAAACAGGCCGCCGAACATCACACGGTGCAACGGACTCAACTGATCCACAGGTAATTTGCCTGCCGCGATCCGCGCCAACGCTTCGTTCAAATTGCCCAGCGACTCGGCACCTGTCGATGACGGCAGTTCGACGGTGGGTTGCTGCAGAATCTGCTGACGTGTTTCGAAATCGACAGAGAACGGAGCATTGAACGCAATATCGCCAGTCAATCGGTCATTCATCGCACGAACGAACGGTTCACCCAGGCTATCCAGCAGTTGCTGCAGCACTGACGTCAGCAACACGGGCTTGCCTTCGATGACCGGCCAGCCTTGCTTGAAAGTCAGAGTCTGACCTTTGAGCAGCTCATCCACATTGCCCAGGTAATGGTTTTTGTAGGCACCATCGGCAATTCTGCTTGTTTCCAGTTCGAACCAGGCGGACTCGGTCTTGGCGTTGTCCTTCCAGCTATGGTGGGTCTCTTCTTCGGTGGCCAGATTGAAACCGTCACGCAGATCGACTCGGTCACTGATTTGTTGACGAGCTTCAGCAAGCGCTTTTTCGTTGATGTAATCACTCAAACCTTGCGAAACAGCCGTCGGGCCACTCATGGCAATAGCCGATTGGGCACCAAATTTGATGCCGTCGGCATCGTACTCAGCGACAGCCTGCAAAAACCGGTTTCGAGCAATTAACTCGTCACCCCAGGTTGATAGCGGGCCATATATTTTCTCCATTTCGCTAATGATCAGATTGGAGAATGCTGCGGCATCTGTCAGTGAGATGTTCCTCTGACGAGCCAGCACTTCCACTCGATCCAGAAATGCATAATTACTGCGAATTTTATCGATGATCCCGACAATTGCCGCGGACCCGGCATGACCACTCAACATTGCATTGGAAAGGCCATTGAAAGGGCTACCTTTTAAATCGGCACTATTTTTATTGCCTACACGCACTCCGTGTTGTGAAACAACGACATCATTGAACGGTGCAAAAATATCCTTGAGTGAAGGTGCGGTCCTGGCAAACTCTATCAATGCGTTCTTTATGTGTTCCGGTACCTTATGGCGTAAATCCGCATACGGTGCACTTCGATTCGGAAGTATTTGCGGGTTAGAGTCGAGCAGAATCTGCGTGATTCCCATCCGGGTTTCGATGTCAAAACCGGAAATATCCACGCCACCGATATTTTCATGTAATGACGGCAATAGATCCGCATCCAGATAGATCCCGCTTTCGAAATGCACCGCCTGCAGTCGCGTGATGTCAGACGCCGATGCGAGATTGCCGCGAAGAGACAATTCTCGTTCATAAATTTCGAACAAGGGGCGACTGGACAATTCGCTACGGATATCCCGAAGTGCAATGCCATTCGCAGCAACACTTTCAAGCGACTGCAGATTTCGCACCTTCAGCGCGTTGAGCGTGGCCTCATCCTGACCGTAAGCGCTAACCAAAAGATTGATTCTTGCCTGGTCGGCACTGCCACCTGTCGCGGTGGCTTTCTGGATATGTTCGAACATCTGCTGACGAAGCACGCGGGCGCGCTCAACGTATAGCTTGCCGAGCCTCGCTGGCTTCATCGATGCATCTTCAGAAGCGAGCTTTGCGCCTTGAGCCTTGGCCGATTCGACGATGATCTTGTTGGTTTCATGCGCAAGCAGTCCATCGCTGTCGTACCAGAGATTCAGACGGTATCCATCAGCGTCGGTCATCTGTTTCCAGACATTGATGTAATCCCCCTGAATGGTTCCAATGCCTCCGCCTACCCAGACAAAATGTAACTTTCGCGCAACCGGTTGACCTCGAGACAAAAGGTTTGCAGTAGTCGTTAGCCGGTCGTGGTAATCCCTAAGGTTTCCACTGAATTTCTTGAATTGAATATCGGTTACACCAGGAAGATTCGCCTCGACGACTTCCTTGAGCAATCTGACTGCTATCAGTTGTTCTGTCCACTCCGCTGCCCCGACCGCAGCGTTGTAATAACGCAGCAACTGTTCTCGAGACATGTCATCACGCAAACCCCCTGCAATCAACTCAATTTCGGTTTGTTTAAAAACCTCAGAGAACTTACTGCTCACCATTGCCCCATAATCCTTAGTATTCAACCGAGTTTCCTTTTCTCACGCAAATATATACCGCGAAGGGCTTTACCATCACGACATCCAGAAACAATTAAATGTTTAAAACCGCAACTTGTCGCGCGACTTCTACTCGCCAATAAATTGCGCCAGCTTACAAACAACTAACAACTATCGAGAAACTTCCATTGGTTTCTCAAGCCGGTACTACACGCAATAACTGCTCGAGCGTCGCACCGGTTTGGGCATTTGGAACACTCTGCAACCGCTGTACCAGTCTGGAAACCGGATAGGAGTTCTGCCCCTCAAATCCCAGAAAGACATCGCCCCGCAGCGCCGGATCGGCCGAGCACACTTCGCGCAGGATCAGGCTGTGCTGGCGATCCGGGTCAACAACCAGCAAATGCTCGCCGACCACCGACAGTTGCAGTTTGCCCGGCGCATCCACTGCCCAGATCAACTTGCCGGGAATAGCCGAACGCTCTCCCGGTCCTGGCCGACAATCGACAATGACAAAGTCCAGCCGCAACCAACTGGCTTTCGACAAGTGATAGCTCACACCGCCCTGGCCCATGCGCAATACCAGACGGCTTATGTCATCGGCGAGCAGAGGCAGCAGGTCGGTGACCTTGTTCTGCCCCTCAATCACGAGCACCTCGGCGTTGCGCTGCACATAGTCAAAGGGGCCGATGCTATGGCGAGCGGGATAGATGGAAACGCGATGTTCCAGGGGGTCATGCAACAGCACACTGTCACGGCAGGTGCCGAGCAGTTCGCAGTCACTGGGCAGGTCATGGGCGGCGACTCGAATCATCCGTGCGTTGGCCACGTCATACCATTGCAGAGCGCCGGATCCGGATTCCACAGCAACGAATTCGCCATGCTCGGCGATCTCCAGCAACGCTTGCAGCGACTCCAGCAGATGGTCGGCATGCGCCCTTGCCCAGCGGTGGTTGACGCCTGTGACGAGTTCCGTCTCCTGGTAACGCAACAGGAGTGATACACCGTCCACCGACATGCCGCGCAAGCCAGAGCCTTCATTGCTCACACTGCTGAACCGCCAGTCGTCCCACTCGGCCTGCGCTGACGGCAACAAGTCGCTCGCCAATAACTGTTGACCGTTGCCAAAGGCTTGCTCGAGTTGCCGGCTATCGAAGAACGTCTGACGCCACAGCTCACCGCTGCTAACGTCCAGCAGCCACGCGGCCTGGTTGTCTGGCGTAACCCCGAGCAAACGCACTTCCTGGTCGTGGCCCGGATCGCACAGTAGCAAGCGATTGTCCAGGTACCAGGCGCACAGGCTACGGTCACCGCTGGCGTTGCGCACGCCGAGAATGGCGAAGCTGCTGACCGGATACTTCTGCGCCAGCGCCCCCAACGCCAGCCACCACTGTGTCCGGCCATTGAGCCAGCGCTCACTCAGGCCACCCAAATGCACTTCACCGTTCTCGCTCAGATTGAAAAACAACCCGTCGTCGGTCAGCGCCAGATACCCGCCCTCGACCGCCGCCACCTCGCTGAGTCCGGCCGGCTCCACCCACTGATGGCTCCACTGCGAAGGCCAATGTTGATTGTCGTCGGACAGGCTGCGCTGCACTCGGCACAGCTTCTGCGCTGCCCTGTCGTAAATGAAATACAGGCTCTGCTGATCATTTGCCGGCAACAACAGCAGATCGGCAAGCTTACTGATCGAGTCCTGCCAGCCACGGATATGCCCGGACGCAATAAACGGATGAATGCACAGGCGATCACGGCTGCGAATCCAGACCAGATCGCGCATGCCCGGTTCGAACGCCCAGCAGACTGAAACGTAAGCAGCCGGTTGCCAGTCGAGCGTGGCGACGCCATCGCGCTCGGGGACTGTCGACAACGACACATAGTCACCAAGCACCTGCGACCAGTGCTCCAGCGTCTGCCGCGCAAAAACCCTTTCACCCAGCTCGCGGTCCATGTCACGGGTGACCGAAGTGAGCTGCAATTGGCCGTCATGCAACAGGTAGTTGAATTGCGTGGTTTTCTGATCAGGGCCTGTCCACTGTTGTTCGATATGCATCACGCCATGGTCGTCGACGACGATTCGGCGGATGCTGCACTGTCCACGCATCACCAGCAATCGATAGCAGAACCGCAGCAGACCGCTGACGGCATCGACCTGCCAGATCACATAGTTCTGTGGTTCATAAAAGAACGCCGAATCGCCAACCACAGCCGCCAGCAATGCTTCATCGGCCTGAAGCACTTCTTCATTGCGGATATACAGAAAACGCTCCCCGCCCGCGTCGTACCAGGCAGTGGTGTAACGCGGTTGATGTGCAGACTCGAACGGGATCAGAAAATTGTGCAGGGGCGTGTAAGGCAGTACCAGCCGGTGTTCGTGAATCAGTGACTGATAGTGCTCGAGCAAGCTCTGTTCGTCCGCGCCGGCGGGCGCGGTCTGCTCAAGAATCAACAACTGGCCACGGGCGCGATCAACCTTGTACAACTGCCGGTCGGCCAGCCGGATCAGAATTTCATGCTGGCCCTTGCCGGACAATGTCAGCTTGACGCCACCGATGAGTATTTCTGCGCCGACCAATACCCGGACATCACGCTCGGTGGCCCAGGTCGCCACAAGATTCCAGTGGCACAATTGCAAGCTGGGCGACTCGAGTTCAACGTCGATTCCGCGATTGAGGATCAATGAGCAGGATGCGCCACCTCCTTCAATCCGGTAGGACAACATCTCGTGCCAGGCCGCAGGCGCTACCGGCACTGCCAGCGCCCGCTCATTGGCGTCCAGCCGAATCTCGATCACGGTGGGCCGATACGCTGGTGCCAGGCGATTGACTATGTAGTGAGAGGGAAACGAAAAGAAGGTAAACAGGAACTGCCACCGCCCCTCCCGATCCTTTCTTTCCAGGCGCCGCGCTGTATCGAACCCCGTGTCGTGGCTCCAACTGGAAAAAGGCAAAGCTTTGTATTCGTAGCCGTAACAGGTTTGCGGCGTGCATGGCAGCACCACGAGTTGCCCTGCGGGTAGCTCCCGCCTGATGGTCCGAGGCAGCCCCAACTCGCGTTGAAGATTGAGCGCTTTCTGATAGTCCGGATCGAAATCCGGCACGCCGAAATGATCACGCAGTCGATAAAGCTTCGGGCTGTCCAGCGTCAGGGTACCGCGGTTGAAATCCAGGCTTTGCACAATCAGCGCAGGATCTGCAACCCAGCCACCCATAGCGTCATCGTAGCGATAACCCACGCCCCGATAGGCACGCTCCAGATGGTCGAAAAACAGTCCCACCGACTTAGCCTGCTGCGCGATATTGGCGAACCCCTGAGCCAGCGCCGCGACGCCGACAGCCAGCCCGCCAAGGATCACGCCGGCGCCACCCAATACTGCTGCAGCCGTTGCGGCGCCCGCAGTCGCCGCACCGAGGCCGCCGGCAGTCAAAGCCAGGCTGGCGGAGTCAAACGCCAGTTGCGTACCGAACTGCGCCCGCTCGATCTCGTTGTCCGTCGCGGCCAATTGATAAATGTCGAAACCGACATTAGCCAGCCCCAGCACCGCACCCACACCTTCGTTGAGAACGTGCCCCAGCACCTCGCCCACCACCGGCGCACAGGTGCGAGCGATGAGTTTCTCTTCATTGAGCGCCGTTTTCACCAGGCTGATCAGGCCGGCAATGTCCGTGACATTGCCGTGTGCCAGCTGTGCGTAATTGATGTAGGCATGCAGCCGCACGGCGGTGGTCAATGTACGGTCGTCGCCTTCCCGCCCGCGCAAGGCGTTCATCAACGCCTGAATCGTGAACCCGGTATTGAGTGTATGAACGGCGCCGGCCTCAGACAATGCCGGCTCGGGGCGGGTACCCAGGGTCGAGAACTGCTCGGACAGATAGTTCCTGATTCTCAACAGGCGCGGGTCTGTACTGGTTACCTGGATCACATGCTCGCTGTGCAATGGATCGATCAGGCTGATCAGGTACTCCCCACCGGGCGTAATGTTAAGGGTTTCGAACAACGGCACCAGCGGTGTCACCGAGGGGTGCAACGCCTGCAACGCGTCGGTCGCATGGGCAATCTGTTGTCCCCACCAATGACTGTCGAGATCGCGCAGACTGCGTCCCAGATGCGGATTGCTGACCAGCGACTGACCACGTGCGCTGTTCAGGCGCTGGCGTATCGGTCGCCCTGAATGCTCCGGCAGCACATTGTCGGATTCCAGCAGTTGCCCGACACGAAATCCGCCAGACAGGTCCAGAGCCGATATCTTTGACCCTTGCAGCTCGATCAGATCAAACGTCGGACGCGCTTCATCGCCATAAGCCGCATAGTATTTCGCCAGCCCCTGCGTCTGGAAAAAATCGGTCAAGGCGCTCAGAAACAGGGCCGACTGATGGAACTCGAACACGCCGAAATTGGGATCGTAGAAGTGATAAGAGGCCCGATCGCCGTTGAAGGTTTTCGCCACCAGCATGGCGTGGTTGTCGGAATTGAGCATCAGCGTGCACGTGCTGCCGTACGCTTCAAGCGTGGCGCCGAGCTGCTGCAGATCAACGCGCCCCAAAGGGCTGCCGACTTCATGCAACGGCACGCCGCGCAACTCTTCAAGCGCTTGAAGAAACGTCGCCGAATCGCTTTGTTGCGGCTCAGCGGTAGCGAGGAAGAAGCGCTCGCGCAATCTTCGCGACGCCGCTGCGCCATTTTCCAGCGCCGCACTCATGATCAGCGCCAGAGGATAACAGCGAGCCCCCGGATCACCCGGCCCGGTGAGCAACAGATCCTGGGGCACAAGCTTGACGTCACTGGCCTCGATCTGACCCAGCACCTGACCGAGCTGTCGGATCACCTGGTCACGATGCTCGCGCGTGGCGACCTCTTGGATATGGGCGACATGACGCCCCCATTGGAACAGCGTGTGCGCCTGAGACAGGGCCGTTCGCTTCAGCGTCAACGCGCTGTCCGACGCGCGCGCCGGCTGATCGAGATGACTGGCGAGACCGGCCATGAACGCCGCTGCACGCTGCTGGTATAGATGGCGTTCGATGGCCGCATAACGTACCGAAGCGCCGACCTCGGCGACGCCATTGGCCAGGTTATCGAGTTCGGCAGCGACCGCGATCAGGCTTTGGTTGTCCAGTGAACGCACGCCCAACAGTTGGCCCAGCAGCGCCCGTTGCAAGGCACTGACCTGGAAAAACTGCAGTGTCCCCTCGGCAATAGCGCTCAGCACTTCGTCCAGTGCCAGCCCCTGAGTGTGCACATCACTGAGCGAAGCCGGGGCTCGCAGGCCAGCGGGTTGGGCCTTTATAGCCTCGCGATCATCGAAACCGAGCCCGGCACCTGACGGAAAAACCAGCGGACCGTTATGGCCTCGCCGCATCGCCGCCATAAAGGGCTCACCGAGCCTGTCCATCATCCGCTGCAGGACATCCACCGACAACACCGGCCGGCCCTCGATAACCGGCCAGCCTTCCTCGAACATGACAGTCTGCTGCGAGAGCAACGCGTCAATATCGCCGTTGTAACGCGCGCTGAATTGCCCTTCCCGCCAGCGCTGCTGCTCGTCGAGCACCCATTGCTCAACATCGCTGGCATTGTCTTTCCAGGAGTGATCCTGCTCTTCTTCGGTCTTGTCGTTGACCACCCAGAGCGGTTCGATGGCCGCTTCCAGGCGCAGACTTTCTTCCCCTCGCGGGACGAAATGATGCCGCTGGTAATCGGTCATGCCATCGCGCATTGCAGCCGGACCGGTCAAATAGATTGTCCATTCGCTCTGCGCACGTATACCGTCGCCGTAGTAGCCCGCAGCTGCCAGAGACAGATAGCTGGCCGCCACATCTTCGCTCATCGACAGGTCGGCAAAAGAGCCGTAGGCCTGCTCGAGTACCTCACGCGACAGCATCGACATATTGTCGAAATCGCTCAAGGCAACGCCGCGTTGCTCCGCCAACCGGGCCGTCTGGTCGATGAGTTGGTAATTGAAGCGAAACCGTTCGATCACGCTTTTGAGCATCGGCGATCGCGCATGCGCCGCCAGGGAGGAGTTGCTCAACGTGCTCTGCACGGCAACGGCGCGCAATGCCTGAGGACGTGCGAGCAGTTCGGCTGGAGCCTGAAATACCTCGCTCAATGCCGGTTTTTGCCGAGCAAAGGCTTCCAGCGCGGCGCGGTGTTCCTCGGGAATTCGCCCCAGATAGTCGGTGTATCCTTCGCGCCGTGCCGCGCGTCCCGGCATCCAGTTCGGGTTGTGGTCGAGCAGCAGTTGCAGGACACCAACGCGCGCATCACCGCCGAACGTGCTGATGTCGACCCCACCCAGGCTCTTGACCAGCGGCGGCAGATTATCGACATCGGCATATCTGCCCCCCTCGTTGTACAAAGCTTCGACACGGACCACATCAGAGGCGGCTGCCAGATTGCCGCGCAGCCGGGTCTCGCGATCATAGGCAGCCTGCAATTGCAGCGGCGTGTCGAGGTCATGCAAATCGCGCAACTGCAGATCGTTTCCAGCCAGATCCAGCAGACTGCGGCGGTTTTGTTCGATCAGCCCTTCCAGTTGCTCGGCGTTCTGCCCGTAGGCGCGAGTCAACAGGTCGATCCGCGCCTCATCTGCCGACATTCCCTGTTCCAGGGCCGCGTTGATGTGCATGAACATCTGCTGCTTGAGGACGATGGCCCGTTCCTCGTACAACGTGCCCAGCTCGGCTTCGGAGAGCTTTTCGCTGCCGCCATGCTGCATCGCATCAGCCTTGGCAGCCTCGACGATCAGCTTATTGGTTTGCCAGGCCAGCAGCGCGTCACTGTCGTACCAGAGATTGAGGCTGTAGCCCTGCCCGCCCAGCACCTGTTTCCAGAGGTTGAGGTAATCACGCTGAATAGCGCCAAGACCACCACCGAGCCAGACAAAGTGCATGATCTTCGGAACCGCCGTTGCCGCACTTTTCTCAAAGGCAAGGGTGTTTTTCAGCCGGGTCTCAAAGGCCTGAATCTTGTCGTAGATGCGCGGCAAAGTGGCCTTCGGTTGCGCCTCGGCCGGTTGTGCAAGCTGGCCATCAATGGATCGGTGTACGCGCGGCAAGCCGATCAACTGCCCCAGCGACTGCTTGAGCAATGCCAGTGGTTCGAGTAACCGGGGGGAGTCCAGCAAGCCGACACAGGCAAAGTAATAACGCCACACAGACTGATAAGAGTCACTGTCTTTGTGCGACAGCATGACCTGTTCCAGATCTGCCTGTTTGAACAAGTTGATAAAGTTGACATAACCACTAGCGTCTTGAGGTTTCTGATCCTGCATGAAACTTTCTCCTTTACCTTGACCAACATCATGCGTGCCCGCTGGCACTTTCATGACGATCAAACTAACGACTGGAGAATCGAACCTCAAACTTCAAGACTTTCAATACATGTCAAAACAGGACACTTGAAAACAACTAATAACGCATGTAACAGTAACCGGAAATTTCCAACAAAAAAGAATATCAATCAACACAACCAACCAAGAACCGAAACTAACCAGGCTGATTCTTTGCGCCTATCTATATGAATTCAGAATAAGTCGAACAAAATATAACTAACAAGAAAGCTCCGACGATGAAACGGAAAAATCGTACAGAGGCTGTCGACAAATACGACACCGGCAAATCCGGCAACAATGCGCATGGGAACCGGGCCGTGGCGAGGGAGCCGACTCCCTCGCCAATCACTCAGGACAGCGGTTTTTCGCCGTACCAGCGCGGTGTGTACACCCACTCGCCACCTTCAGCCTTGGGGAAAGTACAGGTGGACGAGGAGCCGATCAGCACCATGGTGCGCATGTCGACCTGATCCGGGGTCAATTGTCCCAGGGTAGTAACCCGCAGGGTTTGCCCTGGCCGGCCGATGTCGCGTCCCAGCACTACCGGTGTTGCAGCGACACGATGTTGCGCGACAATTTCCAGGGCGCGCCCCAATTGCCACGGCCGCGCTCGCGAAATCGGATTGTAGAAGGCCAGCGCCAGATCGGCCTCGGCAGCGAGGTCCAGGCGTTTCTCGATGATCGACCATGGCTTGAGGTTGTCCGACAGCGACATCACACAGAAGTCATGCCCCAGCGGCGCACCCGCCTGCGCCGCAGTCGCGAGCGAGGCCGAGACACCCGGGAGGATTTCCAGATCGACGCGGTGCCACGCCGGGTCATCCGACTCGTGCAGAGCCTCAAGCACTGCGGCGGCCATGGCGAATACGCCAGGGTCACCCGACGACACCACGATCACTGAACGGCCTTCGGCCGCCAACCGGAAGGCATGTCGCGCGCGCTGCATCTCTTCGCGGTTGTCGGTGCAATGTTGCACCTGATCGTCGCGGAACGGGCCAGCCATACGTACATAGGTTTCGTAGCCGAGCACATCGGTGGCCCGCGCCAGTTCGGCTTTTACCGCTGGCACCATCAATTCGGCAGCGCCGGGGCCGAGGCCGATGACGGCCAGACGACCGCGCGGGTGGCCGATGCTCGAAACATCCAAGGGTTGTTCGCCAATCACCATCGCCAGGTGGTTGGCGTTGACGACCCTGGCCTGAGGCAGAGCAGTCTGCGCCAGCGCAACAACGTCAGCTGGCGCCGCGACAAAGCGCAGCGGCACACCGAGTTCAAGCGCCGCTTCACGCAATTGCGCCGAAGCCATTTCGCTGTCGGCCGCCACCAGGCACGCCAACGATTGCACGGCGACGTTGGCCTGTTGCAACGCCGTACGAACGGCGTTTGGCAGATCCGCAACGTCGGCAGTCACCGCTACCGCCACACTGCGCGGATAGATCAGCAACTCATTGGCACTCGCTGCACGCTCGGCACTGCCGACATGAATCGAGCGCTGTGCCTGCGGATCTTCCGGCAACTGCGCCTGATCCAGCCACGGCGCCTCGCCTTCGATGCGCACGCTGTGTCCGGCCAGCAGATCCGAGACAAACCGCTTACCCAGCTCCAGATCGCCCAGCGCGTAACCGTTGGGGGGATTGAGCAGGCACGTGCCGAAGCGCAATTCACCACTGGTAGTAATCGCCGCCGCCACTTGCAGCCCGGCAGCAATGTTGCGAGCCATGACGTTTACACCACCGAGGCCACCGAGCAGCGGCACCACGGCGCTGCCGTCTTCAGCAACGGCGAGTACCGCAGGTTCGGCGCCCTTCTCCAGCAGCAACGGCGCCAGGGTTCGAATGATGATGCCGGCAGCGCACAGGGCGATGATCGGTATGTCCTGCTGATACAACTCACGCAGGGTCGCGCCGAATTCCTGATACGTGCGGTCGGCACCTTCAACGCGCCCGGCGAGACCATGGATCTGCGCCGTCGGATACAGCTGCTGAATGCTCCGTGCTGTGGCCAGCGCGCCCTGTCCGAGAATGACAATGGCCGGTATCGATTGAGTCATCACCCTTGCCACCGTTCGCCCGGGACGATGATCAGCGAGAAGTACGGCGAAGACATCGGCTCGACCTGATCCAGCGGCACGATCTTCTGATTGGCCATCGTCGCGCGCTCGACGTACAGCGCACGTTCGGCGAGGCCAAGTTCTTCCAGTACCGCACGAACCTTGGGAAAGTTGCGCCCAAGCTTCATGATCACCGCCGCGTCGGCATCGGCCAGACGCCGCTTCAGATCGTCATGCGGCAACACGCCAGAGAGCACCGACAGGCTCTGATTGCGATACACCAGCGGCGCTCCAAGCACCGATGCACCACCGAGCATCGAACACACACCCGGCACCACTTGCGCTTCGTATCGCGTGGCAAGGCGGTCGTGCAGATACATGTAGGAGCCGTAGAAGAACGGATCGCCCTCACAGATCACCGCGACATCGCGCCCGGCGTCCAGGTGTGCCGCGACTTCTTCGCCCGCGTCGTCGTAGAAGTCACTGATCACCTGCTCGTAGGACAGCGGTGCAGGCAGCACTTCGGTGGTCACCGGGTACACCAGCGGCAGCAGATTCTGCGCATCCTGCAAGTGCGCCTCGATGATGCCGAAGGCGTTGCCCTTCTTGCCCTTGGCGACGAAGTACGCGACCACCGGCGATTCGCGCAGCAGGCGCAGGGCCTTCACGGTAATCAGCTCGGGATCACCGGGGCCGACACCCAGACCGATCAAACGTCCCTTTGCCTGCATCATTCGATCTCCGTGGCGAGGGCATTCACTGCAGCGGCGGCCATGGCGCTGCCACCGAGGCGGCCCTGCATGATCACAAACGGTACGCCACGACTATCCGCCGCCAGCGCCGCTTTCGACTCGGCGGCGCCGACAAAACCCACCGGAAAACCGAGGATCAGCGCCGGTTTCGGCGCACCGGCGTCGAGCATTTCCAACAGATAGAACAGCGCGGTCGGCGCATTGCCGATCACTACCACGCTGCCTTCCAGGTGCGGACGCCACAGTTCCAGTGCCGCGGCGGAACGGGTGTTGCCCAACTCTCGTGCCAGTTCCGGCACGCTGTCGTCGCGCAGGGTGCAGATCACCTCGTTGTTCGCCGGCAGGCGCGCGCGCGTCACGCCCTCGGAGACCATCCGCGCATCACAGAGGATCGGCGCACCGGCCGCCAGCGCATCGCGCCCGGCCTTGCCGGCGCCTGCGGAAAATTGCAGACCGTCGACCGCCTCGACCATGCCGCAGGCGTGGATCACCCGCACTGCGAGCTTTTCCAGGTCGGCCGGAATGCGCGCCAGATTGGCCTCGCTGCGAATGATCGCGAAGGAGTTGCGATAGATCTCCTGACCGTCGCGAATGTAATCAAGCATCAAGGGGGCTCCGTGAGCGGGCGTCGAGCAGGGTCGCGGCCGCTTCAATAGTAAGGTTGCGTGCGTGCAGCGCGCCGAAACCCGGCAGTGCTGCATCGCGAAAATAGAGGTCGTAGTGGCCCGGGCTGACCGCCAGCAATGTCGCCGGTGTGCGATGGGCAGCGGCGCAAGAGCGCGGGCATGCGGACAGGTGCACGCCCTGCGCTTGTGGCAACAGTGTCGCCAACAGCCGGGCGTCGTGTTTGGTATCGGCAAGGCCTTTGCCGCAGCCGCTGGATCCGGTGCAGGCGATCAGCCGCGATAGCGCCTCGTCCGGATCGGTGCGCAACTGCAATTGCCCCAGTTTCTGCAGCACTTGCGCGGCGTCGGTGTGCTTCACGTTCGGTAGCAACACACTTTGCCAAGGTGTGAAGCGCAGGCTGCCATCGCCGAACTCACGGGCCAGTCGGGCCACCCCGTGAAGCATCGCCGGATCAAGACGGCCGAGCGCTGGCACCGCGCCGATGTACACCCGATCCACCGTGCCTTGCGGGTGAACACCGATGTGCAGAGCATCGATTGCGGGCGTTCGTTGCCAATCGCACAAAGCGGTTATCGGCAGGCGTTTGTGCAAATGTTCGAGGAACGTTGGCGTCGACATTTCATCGAGCAAATGGCGCATGCGCGTCTGCTCCGGCCGTGCCAGTTCGAGGAACAATTCCAGCACCGCGACGACCAGAGCATGGCCGTTTTCCAGGGGCACGGCGCCAGTTGCACGATCGGTCGGGCATCCGGCCAGACCAAACGCCAACAATACTTCACCGTCACGTTCGAACGCCGACAGCCACAAGTCATGCGGATGCTCGAGCATCGCCAACGCCTCGCCGCCATCGAGTTGCACGGCGAACTTGGCGCTCAACTGGTGAAACTGCGGGTGAGATTGCAGGGTCGCAAGAATCTGTTCGGCCAGTGACCAGGTATCGAATTGCTGCTGCCGATCGATCCCGGCACTGGGGCTGAGCATCAGATTGCGTACATCGTCGCCCTGCGCGGTTTGCGGCCCGAGGCCGGCGGCCAGCAAGCTGCCGATCAATGTCTCAGACTGCTCGCCGATACCGCGGATCTGCAGATTGGCGCGGTTGGTCGCCTCGATCACTCCACTGGCGAAACGCTCGGCAGCATCGGCTACCGCGTCAGCCTGATCGGCAGTGATCGACCCACCATTGAGCTTGATCCGGCAGATACCGCCGTCCAGCGCCTGGACAATACGCAGTAACCCCGGGCAGGCCGAGGGGCGTAGAGCGGTGGACATCGGGCGTTCGTTCAAGGGATGACCGGCTGGCTGGCAGCGCTGTGGTGGGCGAAAGGTCGCCATTATGCCTGCTTTGCCCAAGTGCATGAAAATGCCTGCCGGTCGGAAACTGCGTCGGGGTGCACGGCGCAGGATAAAAAGCGCTTTACCCCGTGCAAGTCAGATCGGGACAGCGGCGAAATTGAATTTGAGCCCCTCCAGCGCCTTGCTCACGCTCAGGCGGCGAGCGTCCATGACCCGGCGGCTGATCACCACCTTTCGCGCCACAACATCCAGCTGAGTCATGGATTGCGACACGTCCCAGAAAAAGTAACTGGTGTTGAGACTCGACTTGATGAAGCGGATATTGCTGATCACCAGTTCCAGATCGCCGTTGGCGTTATAGCTGAGCGGTATGACCTTGAAATCGAAAGGCTTGCCACTGGTGCCCTTGATCTTTTTCAGCAACTCCACGTCACGTTCCAGTTTCGCCAACCCTTGGTCAACCCCAGTCACCTGCTCTCGACTGAGCAGCGGCGATGCAAGTTGAGACCAGACCTGTCGCACGCTGCCATTGAACTGCGTCTGAACATGCTCGATCGGCTGATGATCGCGGTTCCAGCCATGCGACCAAAGCACATCAGTAAAATAATCGGTCCAGCGTCCTGGCTGGATCGCACTGTTGTAAGTGGTATCCGCCTGACGTTTTGCCAAATAAGCACAGTTCAACGCGAACTGATAATCCTCGTGAGACTGCCCCTGACTTCCAGTCAGCAATATATCGCCGACCAGTGTCGCATTATGTTTTATACCATCCATGTTTATTTTTTTCATCCTTGTAAGCGACGCCCGTATGGCGTGCAAAGTATTAATCCATTTAATAATCATCTATCGGTTGACCAAGTTTGCTTTGGTTGTAACGGGCAACTTGATCAAATATCAAAATAACAAACACGCTTGCTCTGCCAATCATTTTTCTACCACATGGCATGTCAACCGTTGCCAGCACCTGCGACAAGGCAGCAGCACCAGACAACAGAAGCCGCGCTATCATGCGCCGCTTGAACGGGCGCACGAGATTGAGGAACGGCATGACACCCTGGCTGACGGTTGTGGGAATCGGTGAAGACGGCTTCAAGGGCCTGGGCAAAAATGCCCGGCGCGCCCTCATGAATGCTTCGCGGATCATCGGTGGCCATCGTCAACTGGACTTGTTGCCGGTGTGCATTCGCGGTGAACGCGAATTGTGGCCGAGCCCGTTTTCCCTTGCCCCGGTACTGGAGCGGCGCGGCGAAGCTGTCTGTGTGCTCGCCAGCGGCGATCCGATGTTTTACGGCGTCGGTGCGAACCTTGCGCGGCAAGTGCCGAGCGCGCAGATGCTGATTCTGCCAACGCCATCTTCCTGCTCGCTGGCTGCAGCCCGCCTCGGCTGGCCGTTGCAAGAAGTCGTGACGCTGTCGCTGGTAGCCCGACCGCTGTCGGCGCTCAATGCGCAACTGTTCAGCGGTGTGCGCCTGTTGCTGCTGAGCAATGACGGGCAGAGTCCTGCGGCGGTCGCGGCGTTGTTGCGCGAGCGCGGTTTTGGCGGCAGTCGCATCAGCGTTCTGGAGCACTTGGGCGGCACAGCCGAACGCCGTATCGACAGCACCGCAAATCACTGGAACGACCCGCCAATTGCCGATCTGAATGTGATCGCCATCGAATGCCTGGCCGATGTGCAGGCGCCGCGCCTGTCGCGACTTGCCGGATTGCCCGACTCGGCATTCAAGCACGACGGCCAACTGACCAAACGCGATGTGCGCGCGATCACCCTCGCCCGCCTCGCGCCGACACCCGGTGAACTGCTGTGGGATGTGGGCGGCGGTTGCGGCTCGATCGGCATCGAATGGATGCGTGCGCATCCCAGTTGCCGAGCGCTGGCAATCGAAGCCGATGACGGCCGCCAGCAGTTGATCGAATACAACCGCGACGCGCTGGGCGTACCCGGCCTGCATCTGGTTCGCGGTCGTGCGCCACAGGCCCTCGCCGGACTGGAGCGCCCGGACGCGATCTTCATCGGCGGCGGGGTGACTCGCGAAGGTGTGTTTGAAACCTGTTGGGAACAGCTCAAACCCGGAGGCCGGTTGGTGGCCAATGCCGTGACCCTGCAAAGTGAGCTCGCGCTGATGAACTGGCGCGAGCGCCACGGCGGCGAACTGACCCGTATTCATGTCGCTCAGGCACAGCCGCTCGGTGAGTTCGACACCTGGCGCCAGGCGCTGCCGATCACCTTGCTCGATCTGGTCAAACCTCTCGATGCGTGACGAAACCGCCGAACAACCCGCGCCCCTGCGCAGCGGCCTGACCACCGGCAGTTGCGCCACCGCCACCAGCCTTGCCGCCGCACGCCTGCTGCTCGGCGGTACCGGCGCGGACGCCGTGCAGATCGTCCTGCCCAAGGGCAAGCAGGTGCAGATGCGCCTGGAGTTCTGTCGCCTGACCGAAGACGGCGCGGAAGCCGGGACGATCAAGGACGCCGGTGACGACCCGGACGTGACCCATGGCGCCTTGCTCTATTCGCGCGTGCGTCTGCTGCCCGAACCAGGGATTCGCTTCAATGCCGGCGCAGGCGTCGGCACCGTGACCCGTCCGGGACTGGTGCTGGGCGTTGGTGAGCCGGCGATCAACCCGGTGCCGCGCAAGATGATCAGCGATCACCTGAACCTGCTCGCCGAGGAAACCGGTTATACCGGCGGTTTTGACGTTACGGTCAACGTCGAAGGCGGTGAGGCGCTGGCGCTGAAAACCATGAATCCGCGACTGGGCATTCTCGGCGGCCTGTCGATTCTCGGCACCAGCGGCATCGTCCGGCCATTCTCCTGCGCGGCGTACATCGCCTCGATCCACCAGGGCATCGACGTGGCCAGGACCAACGGCTACCTGCACATCGCCGCCTGCACCGGCAACGCCAGCGAAGACACCATGCGCCGGGTCTACGACCTGCCGGAAATCGCCCTGATCGAAATGGGCGACTTTGTCGGCGCGGTGCTCAAGCATCTGCGCAAAGTGCCTGTGGATAAACTCAGCCTGTGCGGCGGTTTCGGCAAGATCAGCAAACTGGCGGCCGGGCACATGGATCTGCACTCGCGGCATTCCAGTATCGACCTGCCGCAACTGGCCGAATGGGCGGCGGCGATTGGTGCGGATGAGATTTTGCAGCAAGGTATTCGTGCGGCGAACACCAGTCAGCAGGCTTTGGCGATGGCCAGTGCGGCAGGCGTCGCCCTAGGCAATGAAGTCTGTCGCCATGCGCTGAACTTCGCCCGCAGCGTGGTGCCGGCGCAGGTGCAGGTCGAGGTGTTTGCGATTGATCGTCAGGGCGGCATTGTCGGCCACGCCGGAGGTTTTGCATGAAGCGAATCTTGTTGCTCGGCGGCGTCACTGAGGCGCTGGCCATCGCTCGCACGCTGGGGCCAGAACACATTTACAGCCTGGCCGGCGTGGGCCGGGTGCCCACCGACCTGACCTGCCAGGTGCGCGTCGGCGGCTACGGCGGGGCCGAAGGTCTCGCGCAATTCATTCGCGCTGAAGGCATCGAGCTGCTGCTCGACGCGACCCACCCCTATGCCGCACAAATCAGCCACAACGCCGCCCGCGCCGCACAACTGTCCGGCATTCCCTGCTGGGCTTTGCGCCGCCCCGCATGGCAGGCACAGGCCGGGGATGACTGGCGCGAAGTCAGCGACTGGGCCGAACTGACCGAGGCCCTAAAACCGTTCCAAAGCCCGCTGTTCACCCTCGGCCGTGAACCGCTGCAACACCTCGACGAAATCCCCGCCGACCAGTTCTGGACTCTGCGCGCCCTCGACGTCTACCCCGGCAACGAACGCTGCGAAGTCATCGGCGCCCGTGGGCCGTTTCTGCTTGAGGACGAGCGCGCACTGTTCGAACGCCGGCAGATCGATGTGCTGATCAGCAAGAACAGCGGCAGCACCGCGACCGAGCCGAAGCTGGAAGTGGCGCGCGAACGTGGGGTGCCGGTGATGGTGTTGAAACGGCCGGTGTTGCCGGGAGTTGATCGGGAGTTTCTGACGACGGCTGAAGTCCTCGCTGCCCTGCTTACGTCAGAATTTTCCTGATTTCGAATTTATCTGCGAATTAGCCGGCTTGTTTTGAAGAAGCAGCCGACTGTTCTTCGCAATCCCCTCACCCAATACTTCGGTTCCTTCAATCCATACAGGCAGACAAGCGCTTAAAAGCGGCTTGCCAGACTGTATCCCAAGGAATACGATCCCTGACATGATCGAACTTGAACGATCCCGTATATTTTCCGAATGGCTCGACTCGTTGAAAGACATCATCGGCAAAGGCCGAATCATCTCCAGACTTCGAGCAGCCGAACATGGCAACTTTGGCGATTGCGGATTTGTCGGTGACACCGTTTATGAAATGCGTGTGCACTACGGTCCTGGTTACAGGATGTACTTCACTCGTCGAGACGAAGTGATTTATCTGCTGTTAATCGGGGGCGATAAATCGACACAACGGCGTGATATCAAGCGCGCCGTACAAATGGCACATAGCATCGGAAATGAGGAGTAAGTCATGACCGAAAAATTTACCCGTTTCGACGCCGCCGAATACCTCAAAACTCCCGAAGATATGGCGGCGTATCTGGACGCTTGCTTTGATGATGATGAAGGCGATGGCGTGCTCATCCGTGCGGCACTGAATGACATAGCCCGAGCTCAGGGCATGACACAGGTGGCACGTGATGCCGGCCTGGGTCGTGAAAGTCTCTATAAAGCGCTGAGCAGCACTGGTAACCCCGAATTCGCAACTATCATGAAGGTCATGAAGGCTTTGGGGTTGAGATTGCACGCCGTCGCGGTTTGATTGATCTGCGACACCAAACCGCACGACGTCTTTTTACTTATCGGCCCTGATCAGGCTAAATAGCCGCGCCTGATCGCCCACCCAACGGATCTGTCCCATGAACCGACACCGGCTAGCCATTGCCTGGATTGCCTGCTTTGCAGTGCTGTTCAACATGCTCGCCATGCCGATGACAGGCGCGATGGCGCAAGCGGCCAATTCACCGGCCGAACAATTGCTGTGGAGCAGTTTCTGCACCGGCAGCGGGACGAAGATGGTGGCGATCAATATCGGCACCACGGAGCAGAAAGCCCCGTCCAACGACACCCATTCGAACATGCAGCATTGCTGGTGCTGCTCGGGTTCCGCGCCGCTGGTGGCGTTGCCGGGCCATGCACCGCAGCTGTATTTCGCCCGTTACGAAAGCAATCGCAGCGTGGCAGCGCCCTCGTTGCAAACGCCGACACCGCGCCAGCAATGGCCGAGCCTCAATCCCCGCGCCTCGCCTCTGGTTTGATTTGTTCTCGCAATTGACCTGCGTTTCAAATCGTTCTGGAGAACTGCCATGTTGAACAAACTCATCGTCATCGCTGCGCTGTTGCTGCCGGCGTGCTTCGCCCATGCCCACGAATACAAGGCCGGCGAGCTGGAAATCGCTCACCCGTGGTCGCAGGAACTGCCGCCCAACGCGCCGACCGTCGCCGCCTACTTCGTGATCAGCAACCCCGGCAAGACCGACGACCGCCTGCTCAGCGTCGATTCGCCGATCACTGACCAAGCGCAGCTGCACGAGCATGTGATGCAGGGCGATCTGATGAAGATGCAGCAGGTGCCCAACGTGGTGATTCCAGCCGGCGGCAAGGTGACGTTCGCTCCAATGGCTTATCACGTGATGTTGCTCAACCCGAAAGACCGCAGCCTGCTCAGCGACGGCAAACGCTTCCCGCTGACCCTGCATTTCGAGAAGTCCGGCAACGTCACCGTCGAGGTCGCGGTGCAGAAGAAACCACCGCACGCGGTGCCCGAGCACGAGCACGCCCAGTAATCGATCCGGCTGACCACGCCCGTGCGCTCGCAACGCGCCGGGGCGTCCAGCCTGCATCGCCAGAGCCAGACTCTGACTCGCGGTAGCTGGATCGCCCTGTTCGCCATGTTGATGATCTTCATCGGCCCGCTGATTTCTCAGTCGATGCCGATGGATCAGCACGCCTCGACTTCCATGCCGATGAGCATGGACATGTCGATGAGCATGGACATGTCGATGGCCATGCCCGGCATGGATCACGGTGGTCATGATGCACAGCCCAGCGCCGAACATTGCCCGCCGCAATCCTCGCACCACGCCCTGTGGGAAAAATGCGGTTATTGCAGCCTGCTGTTCAACTGCCCGGCACTGACCGGTGGCGGCAGCTTCGCCACGTTCAGCATCGCTCACGTCAACACCTTCACCCCGCCCTCCCCGCGCCTGGGTCATGCCCGGCAAACCTTCTTCCCCGGCGCCCGCACCCGCGCCCCGCCCATCACCGCGTAAACACCGCACCTTTGATTGCACACGGTTGAGAAGACAGCTTCAGGCTGCCGGCCGTGTCGTTTACGACTGTTTGATGGAAATTGTCATGTCCAGGTTTTCTGCTGTTCCACGCTTGAGCGCTGCTCAGGCGTCCTTCGACTTGAACGAATCGCGCATTCGTTTCTCGCACGCTACCGCCGTCCTTTGCGGCGTCCTGCTGTCCCCGCTGGTGCTGGCCGATGACCACACCGGTCACAACGCCCCTGCCAGCCATTCTGAAATGTTGAGTCCAACGGTGATCACCGCGATCGCCCCCAGCTCACCGCTGACCATCGTCACCAACCCCAAGGACCCGCGCCAACCGGTGCCGGCCAGCGACGGTGGCGATTATCTGAAGACCATTCCAGGCTTTGCCCTGGTGCGCAATGGCGGTACCAACGGCGATCCGGTTCTGCGCGGCATGTTCGGTTCGCGCCTGAATATCCTCACCAACGGCAGCATGCTGCTCGGTGCCTGCCCTGGCCGCATGGATGCACCTACCTCGTACATCTCGCCGGAAACCTACGACAAACTCACGGTGATCAAAGGCCCGCAAACCGTGCTCTGGGGCCCGGGCGCATCGGCCGGCACGGTGCTGTTCGATCGTGAACCGGAAAGCTTCGGCGAACTCGGTACCCGGGTGAACGCCAGCGTGCTGGCCGGCTCCAACGGGCGCTTCGACAAGGTCGTCGACGCCGCCGCCGGCGGGCCGTTGGGCTACGTGCGGGTGATCGGCAACACCGCGCACTCCGACGACTATCGCGACGGCAACAACGACACCGTGCCGTCGCGCTACGACAAATGGAACGGTGACATCGCCGTCGGCTGGACCCCGGACGCCGACACCCTGATCGAACTCACTGCCGGCAAGGGCGACGGCGAAGCGCGCTACGCCGGACGCGGCATGGACGGTTCGCAGTTCCTGCGTGAAAGCCTCGGGCTGCGCTTCGAAAAATCCAACATCACTGACGTGCTCGAGAAACTTGAAGCACAGGTCTACTACAACTACGCCGACCACGTGATGGACAACTACACCCTGCGCACGCCGTCCGGCACCGGGATGATGGCCGGGCCGATGGCGTCCAACGTTGATCGCCGCACCCTCGGCGCGCGGATCAAGGCGACCTGGCGCTGGGCCGACATCCAGTTGATCACCGGCCTTGACGCGCAGACCAACGAGCACCGCCAGCGCAGTGGCATGGGTATCGACACTTACAAGGATCAGCCGTACACCAAGGACGCCGATTTCCATAACTACGGCGTGTTCAGCGAAATGACCTGGTACGCCGCTGACCGTGATCGCCTGATCACTGGCGCTCGGGTCGACCGCGCTTCGGCCAAGGACTACCGGCAGAGAATCGGCTCAGGGATGATGAGCCGGCCGAATCCGACCGCCGACGACACCCGTGCCGACACCCTGCCCAGCGGCTTCGTGCGTTACGAGCATGACCTCGCTGACAGCCCGACAACGCTCTATGCCGGCCTCGGCCACGCGCAGCGCTTCCCGGATTACTGGGAGCTGTTTTCACCCAAGTCCGGCCCGGCAGGTTCGTTGAATGCCTTCGACTCGATCAAACCGGAAAAGACCACCCAGTTCGACTTTGGCGTGAACTACAAGACCGCCGAACTCGAAGCCTGGGCCTCGGGCTACATCGGCGTGGTGCGTGACTACATCCTGTTCGACTACACGCCGACGATGATGGGCATGAGCACCTCCCGCGCACAAAACATCGACGCGCGGATCATGGGCGGCGAACTCGGCGCTGCGTACAAACTCACCGACAACTGGAAAGCCGACGCGACCCTGGCCTACGCCTGGGGCAAGAACAGCAGCGACGGCAAGGCCCTGCCGCAGATGCCCCCGCTGGATGCGCGTTTCGGCCTCACCTACAGCGAAGACAACTGGAGCGCCGGAGCGCTGTGGCGCGTGGTCGCGGCGCAAAACCGCATCGATCAGAACAAGGGCAACGTGGTCGGCAAGGACTACGACAAGAGCGGCGGCTTTGGCGTGTTCTCGCTCAACGGTGCCTACCGGATCAACAAGAACTGGAAGGTCAGCACCGGCGTCGACAACCTGTTCGGCAAGGCTTACGCCGAACACCTGAACCTGGCGGGCAACGCCGGTTTCGGCTACCCGGCCAACGACCCGCAAGCGATCAATGAGCCGGGGCGCACGCTCTGGACCAAGGTCGACATGAGTTTCTGACAAAGAGGCACACCCTGCCTTTGTGGGAGCGGGCTTGCTCGCGAAAACGGTGTATCAGGCGCCAACAATGTTGAGCGTGCCGCCGTCTTCGCGAGCAAGCCCGCTCCCACAGGAGTGCAGCGATGACGCTACCGATACAGAACAACTAAAAGATCCAAGCCAAGCGGAGCACACGTGATGCAAAAGCCCAAACCGAACTTCTATAACACGGCCTGGCGTTGGCATTTTTACGCCGGTCTTTTCGTCGCCCCTTTCATGGTGATGCTGGCCCTGACCGGCATCATCTACCTGTTCAAACCGCAGCTCGATTCCCTGATGTACAGCAGCCTGCTCAAGGTTCCGGCCGGGCATCACACGGTGTCGGCCGATGAGCTGCTGCAACGGGTGAAAAGCGCTTATCCACAGGGCCAGATCACCCAGTACCTGCCGCCGGCGAATGCCGAACGCAGCGCGCAATTCGTGGTGAAGAACGAAGGTCATGAACTCAACGTGTTCATCGATCCGTACCACGGCGACATCCTTGGCGAGCAGGATGCCAAGCAGAATCTGCAAGCCGTCGCCCGCGCCATTCATGGCGAATTGATGATCGGCACGGTCGGTGACCGCCTGATCGAACTCGCCGCCGGTTGGGGCGTGGTGCTGGTGGTGTCGGGGGTGTTCCTGTGGTGGCCGCGAGGTCAGTCCGCCGGCATTTTGTGGCCACGGCTGAACAGTCGCGGTCGGGTGTTGTGGCGTGACCTGCACGCGGTCACCGGGTTTTGGGGCGCGGCCTTGCTGCTGGTGATGCTGCTCAGCGGCATGACCTGGACCGGCTTCTGGGGCAAGCAGTACGCCCAGGTCTGGAACGTGTTCCCGGCCGCCATGTGGAACAACGTACCGACCTCCGACATCGAGGCCGGCAGCCTCAACAACGCCGCGCGCCAGACCGTGCCATGGGCAATGGAAAACACGCCGATGCCGATGTCCGGCGACCATGCCGAGCACATGGCCCACGGCGGCATGCAACCCGCCCCCGCCGCACCCGCGATCAGCCTGCAAGAGGTGCAGAACATCGCGATTGAACGCAAGGTCGAGCCGGGCTACAGCATCACCCTGCCGACCACCGCCAGCGGGGTGTTCACCATTGCCGTATTCGCCGACGACCCGCGCAACGACGCCACCCTGCACATCGATCAGTACACCGGCAAAGTCCTCGCCGATGTGCGTTTCGAGCAGTACGGCGCGGTGGCACGGGCCACGGAAATCGGCGTGATGCTGCATGAAGGCAAGATGTTCGGCACCTTCAACCAGATCGTCGTGCTGCTGATCTGCCTGATGATTCTGCTCAGCGCCGTCAGCGGTGTGGTGATCTGGTGGAAGCGCCGACCACAGGGCAAGTTCGGTGTGCCGCCGCTACGTCATGACCTGCCGAAATGGAAAACCGGCGTGGCGATCATGCTGGTGCTGGCGGTGATTTTTCCGCTGGTGGGGGCTTCGCTGGTGGTGGTCTGGTTGCTGGATCGAGTGCTGTTGTCGCGCCTGGGGCGCCAACCTGAATCTGCCTCAACTTCATCATGAAACAGGCGAGATGCGCGGTTTAGACAGTTCTTTAAACTGCCGGGGCTTAAACTCCGGCAGATTCCTGTGGGAACGGGTTTGCTCGCGAATGCGCAGTGTCATTCAACGAACAGGGTGTCTGACACGCCCTCTTCGCGAGCAAGCCCGCTCCCACAATCGTCGTTCCGTCCGCGGCCAAAAGCTGCGGGGTTTCTTTTGAAGAAGTGATTCACCACCCCGATGAACAAGTACCTCTTGTCCAGCCTCTGCCTGTTCGCCCTGAACAACGCCAATGCCGATAGCCAACCGCTGACGCTGCCTATCGGCACGATCAGCGCACCGGCCATGGACGACGAAAGCCTCAGCCTGACCACGCCGACCACCGCCGGTTCACGCCTGAACCTCACGGCCATGGAAACCCCGGCCAGTGTCGAAAGCCTCAGTGGCGAACAAGTGCGTGCCCGTGGCGATCGCAACGTGCAGGACGCCGTGTCGCGCAGCACCGGCATCAGCCGCACCGGTACTCCCGGCGATGGCGGCACCTCGTTGCAGGCGCGCGGTTTTACCGGGCAGAGTTCGGTGATGCAGTTGTATGACGGCAACCGCATGTACACCGGCATGGGCACCGTGACCTTTCCGGTCGACACCTGGTCGGTGGCGCGCGTCGACGTGCTGCGCGGTCCGGCCTCAGTGCTGTACGGCGAAGGCGCGACCGGTGCGGTGGTCAACGTGATCCCGAAGAAGCCGTTCAGCGGTGAAATCGAAAACCATCTGCGCGTCGGCTACGGCTCGTATGACCGCCAGCAGCAGGCGTTCGACAGCGGCGGCTCACTGACCGACACCCTGAGCTATCGCCTCAATCTCAATCGTCTGCGCAGCAATGGCTGGATCGATCGCGGCGACTCCTCCAGCGACTTCATCAGCGCCGCCCTGCGCTGGCAGGCTACCGATGATCTGGCTTTCACATTCGCCCACGACTACGGTGACCAGCGCCCACAGAACTACTTCGGCACGCCACTGATCAACGGCCGGTTGCAGGACAGCCTGCGCAACAAGAACTACAACGTGCGCGACAACCAGCAGCACTACAACGATCAGTGGACGCGTCTGACCACTGACTGGCAGATCAACGATGCGCTCAGTGCCAGCAACGAGTTGTACTACCTCAAGGCCCAGCGCCGCTGGCAGAACGCCGAGAACTACAACTTCGATCGCGACACCCGGCAATTGAGCCGCAGCGGCTACTTCGGTATCGGGCACAAGCAGGAGCAGGTCGGCGACCGCCAGACCTTCACCTTCAAGCACTCGCTGTTCGACCTCGACAGCCAGACCGTGACCGGTGTCGATTACAACCGCATCCGCTTCCAGCTCAACAGCAACTCGCCGTTCAACGACGTGTTGCCGAACGGCCAGGCGCTGGACCTGTATCACCCGCAGCCGGGCTATTTCGCAAGCGCCAATCCGTACCGCGATCAGTTCGACAGCACCACGAAACAGATGTCGCTGTTCGCCGAAAACCGTACGCAACTGAGCGAACGCTGGTCGCTGGTGACCGGTGTGCGCCGCGATTACGTGCACGTTGATCGCAACAATCTGATCGACGGCAGCCAGAGCGACAAGACCCTGACCGGTAACAACTGGAAGGCCGGACTGGTGTTTGCGCTGACGCCCGACACTTCGTTCTACGGGCAGGTCGCGACCAGCACCGACGGCATCGGCGGCCTGATCTCCCTGAGCCCGAGCCAGCAGCAGTACGACTTGTCGACCGCACGCCAGACCGAGATCGGCATGAAACAGTTGTTCTGGGATCAGCGCGGCGAGTTCACCCTGGCGGCCTATCGCATCGTCAAAAAGAAGCTGCTGACGGACGATCCGGGCAACCCGACGCTCAAGCAGCAAGTCGGTCAGCAATCGTCCAATGGCCTGGAAGCCAGCCTCGACCTGCAATTGCCCCACGCCTGGCAACTGCAGGCCAACGCCGCGATTGTGAAGGCCAAGTACGATGATTTCTCCGAGGTGGTCAACGGGCAAACCCTTTCGTACAACGGCAACCGCCCGGTGGACGTGCCCCGGCGCACCGCCAATCTGTGGCTGAACAAAAAACTGAGCGATGACCTGAAGGCCGGCGCCGGCGTGCGCTATGTCGATGCGCGCTACGCCGACATGGCCAACCGCAACGAGCTGCCAAGCTACACCGTGGTCGATGCCACGCTGTCGTGGCAAGCCTTGCGCAATACCACGCTGGGCCTGCAAGTGAACAATCTGTTTGACCGCCAGTACGCGCAAAGCCAATACAATGAGGGCCAGCAATGGATTCTCGGCGAGCCGAGATCGTTCTTCGTCACCGCGGATTACACCTTTTAAAAGTTGAAACACTCTTGTGGTGAGGGGATTTATCCCCGATGGACCGCGCAGCGGTCCCAAAACCTGTAATCACCGTTTATCAGAAGACCGTATTCATCGGTTTGCGACGGCTTCGCCGCCGATCGGGGATAAATCCCCTCGCCACAAATGATTTACTGAACTCAGGAATGTGATGACCTCGCTAAACCTCGCCAACCTCGCCTGGACACCTCTGGGCCACGGCCACTGCCATCACCAGTTCCAGCTGCGTGACGCCTCGTTGCAGGTGGCCGCTGGTGAGTTTGTCGGTTTGATCGGCCCCAACGGCAGCGGCAAGACCAGCCTGCTGCGCTGTGCCTACCGCTTCAGCCAACCGGAAAGCGGCGAGGTCAGACTCGATCACCACAACGTGTGGAAGCAGTCCTCACGCTGGTGCGCACAACGCATCGCCGTGGTCCTGCAGGAATTCCCCGATGCCTTCGGCCTGACCGTCGAAGAGGTTGTCGCCATGGGCCGTACACCACACAAAGGCCTGTTCGATGGTGACACGCAGGAAGATCGCAATCTTGCGACGCAAGCGCTCAAATCAGTCGGCCTCGATGGCTTCGAAGACCACGCGTTCGCCACCCTTTCCGGCGGTGAAAAACAGCGAGTGATCCTCGCCCGCGCCCTGACTCAGCAACCGCAACTGCTGATCCTCGACGAGCCGACCAACCACCTCGACCCGCGTTATCAACTCGAGCTGCTGCAACTGGTCAAGCGCCTGCAGATCGGCACCCTCGCCAGCATCCACGATCTGAATCTGGCCGCCGCGTTCTGTGACCGACTCTACGTGATCAACCACGGGCACATCGTCGCCAGCGGTACGCCGCAAGAGGTGCTCACCACTGAACTGTTGCGCGGCGTGTTCGGTGTCGAAGCCTTGATCGATTCCCACCCCCTCCACGGCTACCCGCGAATCACCTGGATAACCCGACCATGACTGTGCGTTCCCTGCTTTGCGTCGCTCTTTTGTTGTGCAGTGCTCAAGCCCTGGCCGAAGCCACGAAATACCCGCTGACCATTCATAGCTGCAACCGCGAAGTGAGCTTCAGCGAGGCGCCGAAGCATGCGGTCAGTCACGACATCAACATGACCCAGATGATGCTCGCCCTCGGTCTCAAGCCGCGCATGGCCGGGTACAGCGGCGTCAGTGGCTGGAAGTCGGTAACGCCCCAGATGCAGTCGCTGCTCGATGGTTTGCCGGAGCTGGCCGCGAAATATCCGTCGGTGGAAACCCTGCTCAACGCCAACGTCGATTTCTTCTTCGCCGGCTGGGATTACGGCATGCGCGTCGGCGGTGATCTCACCCCGCATACCCTGCAACCGCTGGGCATCAACGTGTATGAACTGACCGAATCCTGCGCCTTCGTGATGAAGCGCCCGGCGGCGACGCTGGAGGACACCTACAACGACCTGCGCAACCTCGGGAAGATCTTCGACGTACAGGATCGCGCCAACGCGCTGATCGCCGACATGCAGCAGCAGGTCGCCGAAATCCGCAAAGACCTGCCCGCCGACAAGCCGCGAGTGTTCCTCTACGACAGCGGCGAAGACCGCGCCATGACCTCCGGCCGCCTCGGCATGCCGCAAGCGCTGATCGATGCCGCCGGTGGGCGCAACATTCTCGATGACGTCGACGCGAGCTGGACCCGGGTCAACTGGGAAACCGTGGTCGAACGCAATCCGCAGGTGATCGTGATCGTCGACTACAGCGAAATCACCGCCGAGCAGAAGATCGAATTCCTGCTGAAGAACCCTGCGCTGCAGTCAGTGGACGCGATCAAGAACCAGCGTTTCATCGTCATCCCTTACGTGCAGGCCACGCCGGGGATCGATAACGTGCTGGCGGTGCAAACCCTGGCCAAGGGGTTCCACGGCGAATGATCGACCGTCGCTACGCCCTGTTGCTGACCGTCCTCGGCGCCGTGTTGCTGGTGTCATGCGTGGTGTCGCTCGGCTTTGGTCCGGCGCGGGTGCCGGTGGAGGTGGTGTGGCGGATTCTGCTGCACAAGGCCTTCGGCGTCGGCGACGTGAGCTGGAGCGCCGGGCAGGAACACATTGTCTGGCTGATCCGCGTGCCGCGCATGTTGCTCGGGGCATTGGTCGGTGCCGGGCTGGCATTGATCGGCGCGGTGCTGCAAGCGGTGACGCGCAATCCACTGGCCGATCCGCACCTGCTCGGCGTCACTTCCGGCGCGACGTTGGGCGCGGTGATCGTGGTGCTACACATTGGTGAAATCGTTGGCCTGCTGACCTTGCCGATTGCCGCGTTCATCGGTGCGTTGCTGAGCATGTTTCTGGTGCTGGGCATTGCCAACCGTCAGGGCCGGCTCGACAGCGACCGATTGCTGTTATGCGGTGTGGCGGTGTCGTTCGTGATGATGGCGATCGCCAACCTGCTGCTGTTCATGGGCGACCACCGCGCCAGCTCGGCGGTGATGTTCTGGATGCTCGGCGGCCTCGGCCTGGCACGCTGGGAACTGCTGGCGGTGCCGGCGCTGAGCGTGCTGCTTGGCCTCGGTTTGCTGTTGGGTATGGCCCGACCGCTGAACGCACTGATGGCTGGCGAGCAGACCGCCGTGACCCTCGGCCTGAATGCCCGGTCGGTGCGTTTACGGGTGTTTGTGATCGCCTCGTTGATGACCGGCGTGCTGGTGTCGATCAGCGGCTCGATCGGTTTTGTCGGGCTGATGGTGCCGCACATTGCCCGGCGCCTGGTCGGCGCCGAACATCGCCGCCTGCTGCCAGCCTGTGTGCTGCTCGGCAGCCTGTTCCTGGTGTGGGTCGATGTCGCCGCCCGGACCCTGATCGCGCCGGAAGACCTGCCCATCGGCGTCGCCACCGCTGCCATCGGCGGCGTGTTCTTCATCGGCCTCATGCGCCGCCGCTGATCCAACACAGATCAACTTGTAGGAGTGAGCCTGCTCGCGATGACGGCGACACATTCGACATCAATGCGGATGACAGAACGCTATCGCGAGCAGGCTCACTCCTACAGGGGACAATGTCGCCCTTGAAATCGCGCCCCAATCTGGCGCGGCCATCTGCACCAACGCTCCACCCGCGTTCCTTCATGGTGCGCCCTGCCAACGCGCAACCGCTCTAAACCGACATTTCCCTGCCCGATCCCGACCGGGCACAGCCCTTGCACAACACACCTTCAGTCGTCCGTATCTGCCAACCAGAAAAATTAAATGCTCATGGAGATCGCACAATGAAGCGTCGCAGTTTGATCAAGGCTTTCACATTCACGGCATCTATTGCCGCGATGGGCATGACCTGGACTCTTCAGGCCGCCGAGACCATCAAGGTCGGGATTCTGCATTCGTTGTCCGGCACCATGGCGATCTCCGAAACGTCGCTCAAAGACATGGCGCTGATGACCATCGATGAGATCAACGCCAAGGGCGGCGTCAACGGCAAGATGCTTGAACCGGTGGTGGTTGACCCGGCGTCGAACTGGCCGCTGTTCGCCGAAAAGGGCCGGCAGTTGCTGACCCAGGACAAGGTCGCAGTGGTGTTCGGTTGCTGGACCTCGGTGTCGCGCAAATCGGTGCTGCCGGTGTTCGAAGAGCTCAACGGCCTGCTGTTCTACCCGGTGCAATATGAAGGCGAAGAGATGTCGCCGAACGTGTTCTACACCGGCGCCGCGCCGAACCAGCAAGCGATCCCGGCGGTGGAATATCTGATGAGCGAAGAAGGCGGCAGCGCCAAGCGCTTCTTCCTGCTCGGCACCGACTACGTCTACCCGCGCACCACCAACAAGATCCTGCGCTCGTTCCTGCACTCCAAAGGCGTGGCCGACAAGGACATCGAAGAGGTCTACACCCCGTTCGGTCACAGCGACTATCAAACCATCGTCGCCAACATCAAGAAATTCTCCGCTGGCGGCAAGACCGCCGTCATCTCCACGGTCAACGGCGACTCCAATGTGCCGTTCTACAAAGAGCTGGCCAACCAGGGCCTGAAAGCCACCGACGTACCGGTGGTGGCATTCTCGGTGGGCGAAGAAGAGCTGCGCGGCATCGACACCAAACCGTTGGTGGGCAACCTCGCGGCGTGGAACTACTTCGAGTCGGTCGAGAACCCGGTGAACAAGAAGTTCGTCGCTGACTGGAAGGCCTACGCGAAGAAACACAACCTGCCGGGCGCCGACAAAGCGGTGACCAACGACCCGATGGAGGCCACTTATGTCGGCATTCACATGTGGGCGCAGGCGGTCGAGAAAGCCAAGTCCACCGAGATCGACAAGGTCCGCGAAGCGCTCGCCGGCCAAACCTTCGCCGCGCCGTCGGGCTACACCCTGACCATGGACAAGAGCAACCACCACCTGCACAAGCCGGTGATGATCGGCGAAATTCAGGCTGATGGTCAGTTCAACGTCGTGTGGCAGACCGAAGGGCCGATCCGCGCGCAACCGTGGAGTCCGTTTATCGATGGCAACGACAAGAAGCCCGATTATGCGGTGAAGAGCAACTGAGTCATCCCGCTCAACCTGATCGTTCCCACGCTCTGCGTGAGAATGCCTCAACGGACGCTCTGCGTCCGCTTTGGGGACGCGGAGCGTCCCGGGCTGCCTTCCCACGCGGAGCGTGGGAACGATCACTACGCAAGGCCAAGCATATGCCCACTGCCCTTTACCGCTTGCTTCTCGCCATCGCGCTGTTGCTGCCGATGCTGGCCCACGCCGGCGATGCCGAAGACTTCGTCGCCGCCAACCCGGTGCAGCAAGCCAAACTGCTGGAAGCCTGGGCCGCGCAGCCCGATCCGGCCCGTATCGAGCTGATCAACGCCCTGCAACAAGGCGAGCTGACCATCGACGGCCAAGCCAAAACCCTGCGCCTGAACAACCGCCTGCGAGGTCTGATCGACACCGCGCTGGCCAGCCACCAATTGCTCGCCGCCGACGCCAAAACCCGTCTGACTGCCGCGCAGCAATTACAGAAAAGCGCCAAACCGGCGCAGCTGAAATTCCTCGACCAGCAACTGGCTGACGAAAAAGACCCAGGCGTTCACGACGCCCTGAGCCTGGCCTTGGCCAACCTGCAACTGGTGGATGCCGAACCGGCGGTGCGTCTGGCCGCCGTGCGCCTGCTTGGTGAAACCGGCGATCCACTGGCTCGCACCCGCCTCGAAGGCTTGCTCGAGCCTGGCGTCGAAAGCGATGCCGGCGTGCGCACCGCCGCCGAAACCAGCCTCGCTCAGGTCAAGCGCAAACTGCTGATCGGCGAAGTGTTGGGTCAGGCCTTCAGCGGCATGTCCCTCGGCTCGATCCTGCTGCTCGCGGCGCTCGGTCTGGCGATCACCTTCGGCCTGCTCGGGGTGATCAACATGGCCCACGGCGAGATGCTGATGCTCGGCGCCTACTCGACCTACGTGGTGCAGTTGATGTTCCAGCGCTACGCCCCGCAAGCCATCGAGTTCTATCCGCTGATCGCGCTGCCGGTGGCGTTCCTGGTCACGGCGGCAATCGGCATGGCGCTGGAGCGCACGGTGATTCGTCACCTCTACGGCCGGCCGCTGGAAACCTTGCTCGCCACCTGGGGCATCAGCCTGATGCTGATCCAGCTGGTGCGTCTGCTGTTCGGCGCGCAGAACGTTGAAGTGGCGAATCCGGCGTGGCTGTCCGGCGGCATTCAAGTGCTGCCGAATCTGGTGCTGCCGTACAACCGCATCGTGATCATCGCCTTCGCCTTGTTCGTGGTGGCGCTGACCTGGCTGCTGCTGAACAAGACCCGTCTGGGCCTCAACGTGCGCGCAGTCACCCAGAACCGCAACATGGCCGCCTGCTGCGGCGTGCCCACCGGACGCGTCGACATGCTCGCTTTCGGCCTCGGTTCGGGTATCGCCGGCCTCGGTGGCGTGGCGCTGAGCCAGATCGGCAACGTCGGCCCGGATCTGGGCCAGAGCTACATCATCGATTCGTTCCTGGTGGTGGTGCTCGGCGGCGTCGGGCAACTGGCCGGCAGTGTGCTCGCGGCGTTCGGTCTGGGCATCGCCAACAAGATTCTTGAGCCGCAGATCGGTGCGGTGCTCGGCAAGATCCTGATCCTCGCGTTGATCATTCTGTTTATCCAGAAACGTCCGCAAGGCCTCTTCGCACTGAAAGGACGGGTGATCGACTGATGAACCAGCCTCTGTTAGTCACGGCCACGCAAAAGGCCGGGCCGAAAGTCACGATCGCGGTCGGAGCGCTGATTCTCGCGCTGCTGATTGCCCTGCCACTGCTGTCGCTGTTATCGCCAGACAATGCGCTGCACGTCTCGGCGTACACCCTCACGCTGGTCGGCAAAATCCTCTGCTATGCCATCGTCGCCCTGGCGCTGGATCTGGTCTGGGGTTATGCCGGCCTGCTGTCGCTGGGCCACGGTCTGTTCTTCGCCCTCGGCGGTTACGCGATGGGCATGTACCTGATGCGTCAGGCCGCCGGCGATGGCTTGCCGGCGTTCATGACCTTTCTGTCGTGGACGGAACTGCCGTGGTACTGGAGCGGCACCAGCAGCTTTATCTGGTCGATGTTTCTGGTGGTGTTGGCGCCGGGTCTGCTGGCGCTGGTGTTCGGCTTCTTCGCCTTCCGATCGCGGATCAAGGGCGTGTACTTCTCGATCATGACCCAGGCCCTGACTTTCGCCGGCATGCTCCTGTTTTTCCGCAACGAGACCGGTTTTGGCGGCAACAACGGCTTCACCAATTTCCGTACGATTCTGGGGTTCGGCATCACTGAGCCGGGCACCCGCGCGGTGCTGTTTCTGGCCACGGTGTTGCTGCTGGTGGCGAGCCTGTTCATCGGCTGGCGCCCGGCGCAGAGCAAGTTCGGCCGGGTGCTGACCGCGCTGCGCGATGCGGAAAACCGCCTGATGTTCTGCGGCTACGACCCGCGCGGCTTCAAGCTGTTCGTCTGGGTCCTGAGCGCGGTGTTGTGCGGCCTGGCCGGGGCGTTGTACGTGCCGCAGGTAGGGATCATCAACCCCAGCGAAATGTCGCCGACCAACTCCATCGAAGCCGCCGTGTGGGTCGCCCTCGGCGGACGCGGAACGTTGATCGGCCCGTTGCTCGGCGCCGGTGTAGTCAACGGCATGAAGAGCTGGTTCACCGTGGCCTTCCCCGAATACTGGCTGTTCTTCCTCGGCGCGCTGTTCATCGTCGTGACGTTGTACCTGCCCAAGGGTGTGATCGGTCTGCTGAAGAAACGAGGTGAGCAATGAGAGTGACAGCGAGCGCTGAATTCATGCTGGAGCCGGCGTTTTTCCCGCCACTGGAGCCGAACAAGGACGCCGGCACCAGCCGCGATTCGCTCGGTCTCGGCCAGCGCGTCGGCCCCGGGCTGAACACCCGTCACGGCACGATCCTGACCCTGGAAGACATCAGCGTCAGCTTCGACGGCTTCAAGGCGCTGAACAATCTGAACCTGTACATCGGCGTCGGCGAATTGCGCTGCATCATCGGTCCCAACGGCGCAGGTAAAACCACGCTGATGGACGTGATCACCGGCAAGACTCGCCCCAGTCATGGCAAAGCGTGGTTCGGTGAAACACTCGACCTGACGCAGATGAGCGAAGTGCAGATAGCCCAGGCCGGGATCGGCCGCAAGTTTCAGAAACCGACAGTGTTCGAAGCCCTCAGCGTGTTTGAAAACCTGGAACTGGCGCAGAAAACCGACAAGTCAGTGTGGGCCAGTTTGCGTGCACGCCTGAGCGGCGAGCAGCGCGATCGCATCAGTGAAGTGCTGGAGACCATCCGCCTCACCACGTCGGTCAATCGCCCGGCGGGTTTGTTGTCCCACGGCCAGAAGCAGTTTCTGGAGATCGGCATGTTGCTGATGCAAGACCCGCAACTGTTATTGCTCGACGAACCGGTGGCGGGCATGACCGATGCCGAAACCGAGTTCACCGCCGAGCTGTTCAAGTCGCTGGCCGGCAAGCATTCGCTGATGGTGGTGGAGCACGACATGGGCTTTGTCGGCTCGATTGCCGACCACGTGACTGTGCTGCATCAGGGCAGCGTGCTGGCCGAAGGCTCGCTGGAACAAGTGCAGGAAAACGAGCGCGTGATCGAGGTTTACCTCGGCCGCTGAAACTGCAAACACCGCTCCCACAGGTGGATTTGAGGAGATCTGGAAATGCTGCAAGTCGACAAGCTGCACCAGTACTACGGCGGAAGCCACATCCTGCGCGGCCTGAGCTTTGACGTGAAGGTCGGCGAAGTCACCTGCCTGCTCGGGCGTAACGGCGTGGGCAAGACCACCCTGCTCAAATGCCTGATGGGCCTGCTGCCGGCCAAGGAAGGTGCGGTGAATTGGGAAGGCAAAGCGATCACCACGCTCAAGCCACACCAGCGCGTACACGCCGGGATCGCCTATGTGCCCCAGGGCCGGGAAATCTTCGGCCGGCTGACGGTGGAAGAAAACCTGCTGATGGGGCTGTCACGATTTCCCGGCAGCGAAGCGAAACAAGTCCCAGGTTTCATCTACGAATTATTCCCGGTGCTGCTACAAATGAAGCAGCGTCGCGGTGGCGACCTGTCCGGCGGCCAGCAACAGCAACTGGCGATTGGTCGTGCACTGGCCAGCCGCCCGCGTTTGTTGATCCTCGACGAACCCACCGAAGGCATTCAGCCGTCGGTGATCAAGGAGATTGGTGCGGTGATCAAGAAACTTGCGGCCCGTGGTGACATGGCGATTTTGCTGGTGGAACAGTTCTACGATTTCGCCGCTGAACTGGCCGACCAATATCTGGTGATGTCCCGAGGCGAAATCGTGCAGCAGGGGCGCGGTGAGAATATGGAAGCCGAAGGGGTACGCGGTCTGGTGACGATCTGAGCTGCACGTCGTCAGCCGTCATCGCTATTACCCGTATGGCCGCCAACCCTTGCCCACCGGCCCCGCTACATCCCAATACGGGCTGGTTTTCTCGACAGTCAGCGTGCCCATTGCCGCCACACGCCGAACAAAAAATCTGGCGGTCATGTGCCCCTCAAGCAAGTACCTGTCGATGTTGGCGCCCATCGAACCATCCGCTTCGAACATCATGGATTCGGCGCTCGAGAACGTGCTGTGATACTTCAGCAATGCGCCGTCCGGGGTCCGGCGGAATACGCAAAAGCCCCGGGTGCTGTCCACCAGACCTGAGGTTTTGCCCTGCTGAAGACTGAACAGCAGTGACCGGGGCGAGAAAAACTGTCGGTACATTTCAGACTGCTCCGGCGGTAGTCGCGTGCCCAGTAGCTCCGGTCCCAGATATACCCCCGCCAGTGTCTGATCGCCGGGTAACAGAAAGCCTCCCGCCACGGCGGGAAACACCTGTTCGATTGCCAGCAAACCATCAGCCCGTTGCAACGGCACTGTCGCAACGTATTCGTCGCGGTCGCGATGCTTGAGGATGAATCCCACGCGCAGGTGCTCCGGGATGGAGGGCACACGAAGCAAGGCATCGTTCAGCGCCGAAACCGGGTCCTGGAAAATACCGGTGAACAATGGCTGGATTACAGGAGGCCCCGGTGTGGCCGGTTGATAGGGAATCCACTGAGCCGTGATCGGCCCCCGCCATCCGTCCCAAAGTGTGCCTGGATCCAGGATACGGATATGGCCGATGGCCGCGATCCGCCTGACCATGTCCTCAGGCGTGCGGCCCATTCGGAAGACGGGACTGTAGGGTGAGTCCGGTGGATTGATGGAATAAGCCAGCAGCGAACCAGAAGGCCCGGACACATAATTGTGTTTGAAAAAATCCCGATGGTTGAATGCGCCATGGACATCCGGCATCGACGGCAGCGCGTTGAACAACCTGACCTGAGCCTCGTTGAAGGTCGGGTTGGCCTTGGCCACTCTGGCGTGGATATCCAGGTGGCTGTGCCATCGACCTACGCAACGGTAACCCGCTGGATGGCTGATGACCTGGGTCAGCGGGTCGAAATCCAGCAAACGCTCGAGGTCAAAGCTCATCGCTTCACCGTGAATCGGCGTTGTCGCAACAAACCGGCCATCCGCGCGCTGCAAAACAAGCGCACCGTATTCTCTGTCGAGCGGGCGCTCATGTTGATGAAGCCAGTACGCGGCATCGTCTTCGTTAATGAAGGGCTGGCTGACAGGGGGTAGAACCGGTGCAGACGCAGGCTTTTTTTCAAGGGAGTGATTGGCAAGCTGCTCTAGCAGGCGCCGTGCACTTTCACGATCTGTATGGGCGGTCATCAACAAACTCCAGGATGCTCAGTCACCCCACAGAGGAAGCGGGGCGTACGCCTGGATATTGAGTTCTTCAGCAGAGCCGCATGCGGTACATATGTATGGCAAAAAACGCAGTTGGCACCGTTTTGTTGCACTACATTTCATGATGCGCCTTTCATTGGTGCGCCAGAATGACCACCGGCCACCTTCTGTTGCGATGCCCTGCGGCACAGCCTTTGCAGACATCGTGACGACCAGACAATAAGCATCGACCATGACTCTTCCTGCTTCCAGCGCCTTGTTCACCCCCAGTTGGCTTGCTGAACTTGAATTGGGCTACGCCCGAATCGGCGACGCCACGCGACCGGTCCTGCGCCGGCATAAAGGCCCCTTGCGAGTGCAGAAGCATCTTTATGCCGAAGGACCTGAAGTCTGCCAGCACATCATCGTCCACCCACCGGGCGGGATCGCCGGCGGTGACCGGCTGAGCATCAGTGCCCGCGTCGAATCGCACGCCTGGGCACAGATCACCAGCCCTGGCGCGGCCAAGTGGTATCGCGCCAGCGGGCCGGCTTATCAAAATCTCGATTTGCAGGTGGCGGCCGGGGCGACGCTGGAATGGCTCCCCCAGGAAACCATCATCTACAGCGCGGCACAGGCTGAACTCACGACTTCAATTGATCTGCGGGGTGATGCGCGGCTGTTCTACTGGGACGTGGTGGCGCTGGGTCGCCCGGCCAGTGGCGAGCGTTTCGACCTCGGACATTTTCAGGCGCGCCTGGATATTCGCCGCGACGGCCGCTTGCTCTGGCATGAGCGCCAGCGCATCAGCGGCAATGACGGGTTGCTTGATTCGCCCATCGGGCTGGATGGCAGCCCGGTATTTGCGACGTTGCTGGTCACCGGTGAAATCGATGCCGAGATGCTGGAGCGGTGTCGTTCGCTGGGCCATGAGGTGCGAGGGGATCTGACGCAGTTGCCCGGATTGCTGGTTGCCCGCTGCCTGGCGAGCGAGGCACTGCTGGCCCGCGCCTGGCTCATTGATTTATGGCGTTTGCTCAGACCCGCCCTGCTAGGTCGCGACGCCCAGCCCCCACGAATCTGGAACACCTGAAATGCACTTTAATGTGGGAGCGAGCCTGCTCGCGAAAGCCTCCTGTCAGCCAACACATGTACTGCATGTGAGCCCGTATTCGCGAGCAGGCTCGCTCCCACAGGGATCTATGCCAACAGTCCCGACCCTTTTCAATCTGCCCTGATGGATACCCACAATGGACCTGACCCCACGCGAAAAAGACAAACTGTTGATCTTCACCGCCGGCCTCGTCGCTGAGCGTCGACTGGCGCGCGGTGTGAAGCTCAACTACCCGGAAGCCATGGCCTACATCTCCGCAGCGCTGCTTGAAGGTGCCCGGGATGGCCAGACCGTGGCCGAGCTGATGCACTACGGCACCACCCTGCTGAGCCGCGAGCAAGTGATGGAGGGGATCCCGGAAATGATCCCGGAGATCCAGGTCGAAGCGACATTCCCCGACGGCACCAAGCTGGTCACCGTCCACCAACCGATCGTCTGAGGCCGCGCCATGCCCTACACCATTCGCGATGCCCTGCACGCCGACCTGCCGGCGATCCGCGACATCTACAACGACGCGGTGCTCAACACCACGGCGATCTGGAACGAATCGGCGGTCGACCTCGGCAACCGCCAGGCCTGGTTCAGCGCCCGCCAGGCCCAGGCCTACCCGATTCTGGTGATCGTCAACGCCGACAACGGCGTGCTCGGCTACGCTTCGTTTGGTGACTGGCGGCCGTTCGACGGTTTCCGCCACACCGTCGAGCACTCGGTCTATGTGCGCAGCGACCAGCGCGGCAACGGCATTGGCCCGCAATTGATGAACGCGCTGATCGAGCGGGCAAAAGCCTGCGGCAAGCACGTGATGGTCGCCGCCATCGAAAGTGGCAACGTCGCCTCCATTCGTCTGCACGAGCGCGCCGGTTTCAGCATCACCGGGCAAATGCCGCAGGTCGGCACCAAGTTCGGCCGCTGGCTCGACCTGACGTTCATGCAACTGACCCTCAATCCTGGCGCACAGCCGCCGGTCGCCAACAAGGAGTGACACGCGATGAACCCCGCCCAACTGCGACGCGTCAATGCGGAAAGTTTTGCGCACTATCGTCAGGGCCTGATTGATCTGCTGCTCGACGCCGTGGGCTATGGCGCCAGCGTCGGTTTCATGGCCGACCTCGATGCCGCCCAGGCGCGCGCCTATTTCGATGATGTTCAGCAACAGGTGAACAAGGGCAGCGTGTTGCTCTGGGTGGTGGTCAAGGATGAAGAGGTGCAGGCCAGCGTGCAGCTGGGCCTGTGCCAGAAGGCCAACGGCCTCAATCGCGCCGAAGTGCAGAAACTGCTGGTGCGCGAACAGGCGCGCCGGCGCGGCCTCGGTCAGCAATTGATGAATGCACTGGAACTCGAAGCGGCCAAGCACAAGCGCGGCATGCTCTACCTCGACACAGAAGCTGGTTCGCCGGCTGAAGATTTCTATAAAGCCCTGGGTTACACCCGCGCCGGTGAAATACCTGATTACGCCTGCAACCCGCACGGTACGTATCGGGCCACCGCCCTCTACTACAAGATTCTGCAAGGAGCCCGGCCATGATTCCCGGCGAGTACCAGATCCAGCCCGGCGACATCGAACTGAATGTCGGCCGCCGCACCGTCAACCTGAAAGTCGCCAACAGCGGCGACCGGCCGATCCAGGTCGGTTCGCACTATCACTTCTTCGAAAGCAACGATGCGCTGATCTTTGATCGCGCCGCCAGCCGTGGCATGCGCCTGAATATTCCAGCCGGGACTGCCGTGCGCTTCGAGCCGGGGCAGAGCCGCGAAATCGAACTGGTCGAATATGCCGGGCATCGGCGGGTGTTCGGTTTTGCCGGGCGAATCATGGGCAACCTCGACTGACTGATCGTTCCCACGCTCTGCGTGGGAACGATCAATTTTTGCAAGGAATTGAAATGAAGATTTCCCGGCAAGCCTACGCCGACATGTTCGGCCCCACCGTCGGCGACAAGGTGCGCCTGGCGGACACCGAGCTGTGGATCGAAGTCGAAAAAGACTTCACCACCTACGGCGAAGAAGTGAAGTTCGGCGGCGGCAAAGTGATCCGCGACGGCCAGGGCCAGAGCCAGTTGCTGGCCGCCGAAGTGGTCGACACGCTGATTACCAACGCGCTGATCATCGACCACTGGGGCATCGTCAAGGCCGACGTCGGCCTCAAGGACGGGCGCATCGCCGCGATCGGCAAGGCCGGCAACCCGGACGTGCAGCCGAACGTGACCATCGCTATCGGCGCCAGCACCGAAGTGATCGCCGGTGAAGGCATGATCCTCACCGCCGGCGGCATCGACACGCACATCCACTTCATCTGCCCGCAGCAGATCGAGGAAGCGCTGATGAGCGGCGTCACCACCATGATCGGCGGCGGCACGGGGCCGGCGACCGGCACCAACGCCACCACCTGCACTTCCGGCCCGTGGCACCTGGCGCGCATGCTCCAGGCCGCTGATGCGTTCCCGATGAACATCGGCCTCACCGGCAAGGGCAACGCCAGCCTGCCGGAGCCGTTGATCGAGCAGGTCAAGGCCGGCGCCATCGGCCTCAAGCTGCACGAAGACTGGGGCACCACCCCGGCGAGCATCGACAACTGCCTGAGTGTCGCCGACCAGTACGACGTGCAGGTGGCGATCCACACCGACACCCTCAACGAATCGGGCTTCGTCGAAACCACTCTCGGCGCGTTCAAGGGCCGCACCATCCATACCTACCACACCGAAGGTGCCGGTGGCGGCCACGCGCCGGACATCATCAAGGCCTGCGGTTTCCCTAACGTATTGCCGAGTTCGACCAACCCGACCCGGCCGTTCACCCGCAACACCATCGACGAACACCTCGACATGTTGATGGTCTGCCACCACCTCGACCCGAGCATCGCCGAAGACGTGGCGTTCGCCGAAAGCCGCATCCGCCGCGAAACGATTGCCGCCGAAGACATCCTCCACGACCTCGGCGCGTTCTCGATGATCAGCTCCGACAGCCAGGCCATGGGCCGCGTCGGTGAAGTCATCACGCGCACCTGGCAGACCGCCGACAAGATGAAAAAGCAGCGCGGCCCGCTGCCTCAGGACGGCGAAGGCAACGACAACTTCCGCGCCAAACGCTACATCGCCAAGTACACGATCAACCCGGCGATCACCCACGGCATCAGCCATGAAGTCGGTTCGATCGAAGTTGGCAAATGGGCCGATCTGGTGCTCTGGCGTCCAGCGTTTTTTGGCGTGAAGCCGACGTTGATTCTCAAGGGCGGCGCGATTGCCGCCAGCCTCATGGGCGATGCCAACGCGTCGATCCCCACACCGCAACCCGTGCACTACCGCCCGATGTTCGCCAGCTACGGCGGCTCGCTGCACGCCACCAGCCTGACGTTCATCAGCCAGGCGGCCCTGGAGGCCGGACTGCCGGAGGCCCTGGGCCTGAAGAAGAAAATCGGCGTGGTCAAAGGTTGCCGCGAGGTGCAGAAAACCGACCTGATCCACAACGACTATCTGCCGAACATCGATGTCGACCCGCAGACTTATCAGGTCAAGGCCGACGGTGTGCTTCTGTGGTGTGAACCGGCTGAAACCCTGCCGATGGCCCAGCGCTACTTCTTGTTCTGAGGCCGCCGACACACGGTAAAAGGCCCCGGGTCCGTGCCTTGCGCACAGACCCGGGGCCTTTTTCATGGGCGCGCAAAACCGCCGCTGCAACTGATCGTGTATTTCCCGCCAAAGGGACTACTATTCGATTCGCGCCACCTATTTTCAGGTACTGCCCATGCGTCTTTCCGAGTTCATCGTGGCCAACATCGACCCTATCGTCGATGAATGGGAACAGTTTGCCGCGACCATCACGCCGGCCGCCGACTATCTGGATTCCGCCGCGCTGCGCGATCACGCCAGTGCCATTCTGCGGGCCGCCGCCCGCGACATGAACAAACCGCAGAGCCCTGACGAACAGGCTGCCAAAGCCAAGGGCGAAGGCCCGGAAAAGACCCCAAGCCTGGACGAGGCCGGCGCCAGCCATGGCGAGCTGCGCCACACCGTGGGTTTCGATCTGGTGCAGATGACCTCCGAGTTCCGCCATCTGCGTGCCTGCGTGATCCGCCTGTGGGTCAACAGCCTCGACTCGCCGGACATGACCTATTTCCAGGACATGATCCGCTTCAACGAAGCCATTGATGAAGCGCTGGCCGAATCGACTGCGGCCTACGCCGAACAGGTCAATCGCTCGCGGGACATCTTCCTCGCCATCCTCGGCCACGACCTGCGTGCGCCGCTGCAAGCGGTGAGCATGTCCACCGAGTTGCTGCTGCGCAAAGCCAGCCTTGAAGGCGATGCCCTGACCTGCGCCCTGCACATCAAGCGCGGCGCGCGGCACATGGCAGTGATGGTCAGCGACCTGCTGGAACTGGTGCGCAGTCGACTGGGCAGAAGCCTGCCGATCGAACCGGCGCCGATGGACCTGGCCAATGCCGCACGGGCGGCGATTGCCGAGGCGTGCGCCGGCAATCCGGAGTGCGATCCGAAGCTCAAGGTGAACGGCGACACGCGCGGTACCTGGGATGCCGGACGGCTCGATCAGCTCCTGCAAAACCTGATCGGCAATGCGCTGCAGCACGGTGCGAACAATCGCGACGTAACCCTCACACTCAGCGGCGAGGGCGACAGTGTGTGTTTGTCGGTGCATAACTATGGCCCGCCGATTTCCGAAGAAGCCATTGGCACGATTTTCGACCCGTTGGTGCGCAGCGCCGACGAAGAACTCGGGCAGCCGTCGACCAGCCTCGGGTTGGGCCTGTTTATCGTCAAGGAAGTGGTCACCGCGCATGGCGGGACGATCGAAGTCAGCTCGAGCGCGGCTGACGGGACGTTGTTCAGTGTGGTGTTGCCCAGAACGGTTTAAGCAGGCTTACCGCGTTATCGTTCTTCGCGAGCAAGCCCGCTCCCACAGGAGACCGTGATCACATGTGGGAGCGGGCTTGCTCGCGAAGAGGCCCGATCAAGCAACCGATAAACATCAGACAGACTACTCGACCACCAACCGCCCCAAACGCTGGCGCAACATCCGGTTCTCGGCCCGCAGCTCCTGCACTTCTTCAAGCAGATCGAGCGCCAGGGCGACGCCCTCCCACTCAAGCTCAAGATCGCGCCGCAACTTGGCGGCGCGCTTGGCCAGACTCAGCTCGTAATCGGTGAAGCGCCATTCCCGGGGCTGCGCGCCCTGAGGTTCGAGGATGCCGTGTTCGACGATTTCGATCACGTAGACGTCCGACAAGTCGGCCGCCTCACAGAATTCTGCCAGGTCCAGTTGAACGATCAGGGGGCTGCTCATGATGGGCTACTCCGTCGTCGGGTTCAGAAGTTCTCTCGCGGATTGAAGGCGGCTTTCTTCGCCAGTTCCTGCCACAGCGCCTTGACCTCATCGTCCGAGGTTTTCGGCATCACGGCTTTGAGCTGCACGAACAGATAACCGCGCTCACCGGCCTTGTTTTTCAAGCCATGCCCCTTGGCGCGCATGCGCTGGCCGTTCTGGCTGCCGGCCGGGACCTTGAGGTTGATCTTGCCGGTCAGGGTCGGCACGGCCACCTCGGCACCCAGCGCCAGTTCCCACGGCGCCAGAGGCAGGGTGATGATCAGGTTTTCGCCTTCGACATCGAATTTCGGATGCGGCGCAAAGCGAATGGTCAGGTACAGGTCGCCATTGGCCCCGCCTCCAATGCCAGGCGCGCCCTGCCCCTTGAGGCGGATGCGCTCGCCGTCGGTCACGCCCGCCGGGATCTTCACGTTCAGGCTCTTGCTGGTGTTGCTGACGTGCTGACCATTGGCGTTGTATTGCGGGATCTGGAAGCTGACTTTCTTCGACTCGTCCGACAGCGTCTCCTCAAGGAAGATCGGCAGTTCCATTTCCACGTCTTGCCCTCGGCGCCCTGCACTGCGTTGTTGCCGACCTTCGCCGCCACCGAAACCGGGGCCACGATTGCCGAAGATCGAACTGAAGAAGTCCGAGAAGTCGCCGGTGTCGCCACCGCCGCCGCCAAAGCCGCCACGGCTCTGCCAGCCCGGTGGCCCCTGAAACGGCTGACCGTGCTGGCCGTAGCGGCGCAGTTCGTCGTACTCGGCGCGTTTGTCGGCGCTTTTCAGCGCTTCATAAGCTTCCGAGGCGTCCTTGAACTTGGCCTCGGCGTCTTTTTCCTTGCTGACATCGGGGTGGTATTTGCGCGCCAGCTTGCGATAGGCCGCCTTGATCGCCTTGTCGTCCGCTGTCGGCTCCACGCCGAGTATCTTGTAATAGTCTTTGAAGTCCATCGAAGGAATCACCATCCGTTATCGATTTCGCGCCGAGGCCAGCATGCGCTCATTCGCGCGTGCCGGGTTGACCGATCTCAAACTTGTGACCGGGTGGCGCAGCAGAAGTTTATCGGCAGTGGACGACGGTTCTTGCGACCGCCGGTATGTCTGCCGGCCCATGCCAGCAAGTTTGGGGCGAAGCTGCGACTTTCAAGAAGCTTAGTCGTGAAATAGCAGATGACCGGCCTTCGAATCTGTCGCGCACTGACATACACTGCGCGGCCGTTTTTTGACCGGAACCCGAAAGACATGAACAACGCCTCTCCAGCCCGTGCCTGCGGCATCGACTTCGGCACCTCCAACTCCACCGTCGGCTGGCTGCGCCCCGGCATGGAAACGATGATCGCGCTGGAAGACGACAAAATCACCCTGCCGTCGGTGGTCTTCTTCAACATCGAGGAGCGCCGCCCGGTTTACGGTCGCCTGGCGCTGCACGAGTACCTGGAAGGCTACGAAGGCCGGCTGATGCGCTCGCTCAAGAGCCTGCTGGGTTCCAAGCTGATCAAGCACGACACCAGCGTCCTCGGCACCGCGATGCCGTTCAAGGACTTGCTGGGGCTGTTCATCGGCCAATTGAAGAGCCGCGCCGAAACGGCTGCCGGTCGAGAGTTCGAACACGTGGTTCTGGGCCGCCCGGTGTTCTTCGTCGATGACGATCCGCTGGCCGACCAGGAAGCCGAAGACACCCTGGTGGAAGTCGCGCGCAAACTCGGCTTCAAGGATGTGTCGTTCCAGTACGAACCGATTGCTGCAGCGTTCGACTATGAGTCGACCATCGAAAAAGAAGAGCTGGTACTAATCGTAGACATCGGCGGTGGTACGTCCGACTTTTCCTTGGTGCGTCTGTCGCCCGAGCGTCGCAGCATGGACAACCGCCACGACGACATCCTCGCCACCGGCGGCGTGCATATCGGCGGTACCGACTTCGATAAACAGCTGAGCCTGCAAGGCCTGATGCCGCTCTTCGGCTACGGCAGCCGGATGAAGAGCGGCGCCTACATGCCGACCAGCCACCACATGAACCTGGCGACCTGGCACACCATCAACTCGGTGTACTCGCAAAAATCCAGCCTGGCGCTGGGCAGCATGCGCTACGACATCGAGGACACCGGCGGCATCGACCGACTGTTCAAGCTGATCGAACAGCGCGCCGGGCACTGGCTGGCGATGGAGGTCGAAGAAACCAAGATCCAGCTGACCCACACCGACAGCCGCCATGTACCGCTGGACCGGATCGAGCCAGGCCTGAGCGTGGAACTGAGCCGCGCCTTGTTCGAATCGTCGATCGACGCCTTGCTGGAACGCGTGCGCGGCAGCGTCACGCAGTTGTTGAACGACGCCAACGTGGCGGTGGGTCAGATCGATACGGTGTTCTTCACCGGTGGTTCCAGCGGCATCCCGGCACTGCGCAACAGCGTCTCGGCGATGCTGCCGAATGCGCGTCATGTTGAAGGCAATATCTTTGGCAGCATTGGCAGCGGGTTGGCGATTGAGGCGATGAAGCGTTACGGCTCGGTGAACTGATCCAAAATGGGCGGTGCACCCTTCGCGAGCAAGCCCGCTCCCACAGGTTCGGTGTGATCCTGTGGGAGCGGGCTTGCTCGCGAAAGGGGCGGCTCAGACGCTACAAAGCCTGGATCAGACCATCCCGCCCAGCTTCAACTCACTCTTCAGATACGCGTAATAAATCGGCCCCGCCACCACTCCCGGCAGGCCGAATGCGGCTTCGAACACCAGCATCGCCAGCAGCAACTCCCACGACTTGGCACTGATCTGCCCGCCGACAATGCGCGCGTTGAGGAAGTACTCGAGCTTGTGGATAAAGATCAGATAGCCCAGCGCCGCCACCGCCACCCAGATCGACAGCGACAGGCCGACGATGGTAATCAGCGTGTTCGACATCAGGTTACCGATCACCGGCAGCAGGCCGAGCAGGAAGGTCAGGACGATCAGGGTCTTGGTCAACGGCAGCTTGATGCCGAACAGAGGCAAGATCACCGCAAGGAAGATCGCGGTGAAGAAGGTGTTCAGCAGGGAAATCTTGATCTGCGCGAAGACGATATTGCGAAAGGCCTGGACCAGCAGATGCAGACGGTCGAACAGTGCGGCGGCCAGCGGTTTGCGTTTGGTCACGTCGGGAATGCGCTGCAAGGCGATGATCGCGCCGAGCACCATGCCGATCAGCAAAGTGACGAACATGTGTGCCGCGTCTTTGCCGACCAGTTGCAGGTCGGCCAGGTGCTTGCTTGCCCAATCGCCGATGGCCACGCGGAACTCGGCGGCGCTGGCGGGCAGATAGCTGTCGAGAAATGGCGGCAGTTGACCGCGAGCGCGATCGACCACGCCCATGAATTTGTCGAGAGAGGCACCGGGATTTTCCGCTTCATGCAGGAGAAAACTGATAGCGCCGGCGAAGATCAACGCCAGTACGCTGACCACCAACGTGCCCAGCAGCGCCACCGCCAGCCAGCGCGCGCGCCGGCCTTCGATCAGCCGTTGCAGTTGCGGGGTGAGCATGTTGACCAGCTCGAACACCAGCAAACCGGCCAGCAGACTGGGCAACAAGCGCAACGGCAATGCCAGCAGCAACCCGCCGCAAATGATGATGCAACTGACCCAGAACACAACATGACGCTCAGAAAACGTTGGCATACAGCCTCAAAACGAACGGCGTAAAAGGATTGGCAGTCTGCCAGCGTTCCCGAGAGAGCACTAGGAATATGCAGGTTTTGAGATTGTCGCTGACATTAGCGCCCTCTTCGCGAGCAAGCTCGCTCCCACATTGGAACTGCAGCATTCACCACCAATGTGGCAACACCCGGGTTATGCAGGGTTTGAGATTGGCGGTGCTGCAGCAGACGCCATCGCGAGCAGGCTCACTCCTACACTTGAAATACGTTCCCCTGTAGGAGTGAGCCTGCTCGCGATGAGGCCGGCACGCTCACCACCAGATCAGGGAGTTATTTTTTCTTCAGGCAATCACTCATGAATGTCTTGCGCGCATCGCCGGTCAGGGCTTTGGTTTTCGCGTCGGCGTTGCAGGTTTTCATTTTTTCCTGCTGCGGGGTCAGGGTCTTGGCGTCGTTGGCCGCCGGTGCTGCCTTGAGGCAGGTGCTCATGAAAGTCTTGCGCTCATCGCCTTTGAGGCTCTTGGCGGTAGCGTCGGCATTGCAGGTGGTCATTTTGTTCTGTTGCGCCGTGGCGGCGAAACCCTGGGAACACAGGAGCAGACCGATCATCAACAAAGGGACACGCAACATCTTCATGGAGTTTTCTCCTTGTCGCCGCACCGATGGGTGCGACCTCTGCTGAAGTGTAGCCAAATCTTGTTACACCTTCCTGCCTTCCTGATGGCTGCGACGATACTGCTCCGGCGTGCATCCGGCCTGCCGGGCGAACATGGCGATAAACGCCGAGCCGCTGCTGTAACCCAGATCGAAGGCGATTTCCTGCACGCTCCTTGTGCTTTCCAGTGCCTCGATCGCTGCCAGATAGCGCAGACGCTGGCGCCATTCGCCGAAACTCATCCCCAGTTCGCGCACGAACTGTCGGGCCAGCGTGCGCTCACTGACGTGCACCTGCGCCGCCCAGTGCGCCAGCGGCTGATTGCTCCCCGGATCGGCCTGCAATGCGTCGAGAATCGCCAGCAACCCGGGATGGCTCGCGTACGGCAGATAGCATTCATGCACCGGCGCTTGCTGCAGTTGATCAACCAGCACTTGGGCCAGACGCTGATCGGCATCGAGTTCGGGGATTTGCACATCGCGGGCGGCGAAGTCCTTGAGGATCGCCTTGAGGATGTCGCTGATCGCCAGCGTGCAGGCGCGTGCCGGCAGATCGGCGCAGACCTTGGCATCGAGGCACACCGCGCGATAATTGACCGGCTGGTGGCTGTAGAAACTGTGCTCGACCTGCGGCGGCACCCACACCGCGTAGTGCGGCGGCGACATGAAGCGGCTGCCGTCGACGTCCATGTGCAACACGCCGTGGGCCGCATACTCCAGCGTGCCCCACGGATGGCGGTGCGGAGCGGCGTATTCATGGGTGTTGAAGTCGGCGTAGCGAAAGTACACCGCTGACGGCAGTTCGCTGAAATCCAGCAGATCGATGTGTTTACTGTTCATGCTGTCCGGTTTCAGAGGCAGGTTGTCCGGTTCGCAGTATAGGGCTGCATCCAGACAGGAGATAATCACCGTTCATCAACGTTATGGTTTTAACCCATGCAATACGCGTTTCCCTTGCTGGCGATTTTCATCTGGGCCGGCAACACCGTGATCAACAAACTGGCCGTCGGGGCGATCTTCCCCGCCGAGATCGGTTTTTACCGCTGGCTGCTCGCCGGCCTGCTGTTCACGCCTTTCATGCTCAAAGCGGTAGTCACCCACTGGCCGCAGATCCGCCCGAACCTGGGCAAGATCTTCGTCCTCGGCGTGCTCGGCATGGCGATCTATCAGAGCCTGGCCTACTTCGCCGCCACCCTGACCACCGCGACCAACATGGGCATCATTCTGTCGTTGATGCCGCTGATGTCGCTGGCCATGGCGATCATCAGCCTCGGCCAGCGCCTGACCGCCGGTGCATTGTTCGGCGCGGTGCTGTCGTTCGCCGGCGTGCTGGTGGTGGTGTCATCCGGCAGCCTCGGCGCGCTGCTGCAACACGGGGTGAACCTGGGTGACGCGATGATGCTGATCGCCACCCTCGCCTACGCGATCTACAGCACCTTGCTGAAAAAATGGCAGCTGCGCCTGCCGCCGCTGGTGTTGCTGTACCTGCAGGTGCTGGTGGCGATTGTGGTGCTGTTTCCGCTGTATGCCGCCTCGCCGAAAACCGGCCTGACCGTGCAGAACATTCCGCTGGTGCTGTACGCGTGCCTGCTGGCGTCGATGCTCGCGCCGCTGGCGTGGATGCAGGCGGTGCAGCGTCTGGGACCGAGCCGCACGACACTGTTCTTCAACTTGCTGCCGCTGATCACCGCGCTGATTGCCGCGGTGGTGTTGAAGGAAGAGTTGGCGATGTACCACTTGGTCGGAGGTTTGCTGACCTTGGGCGGGGTGATTCTTTCCGAGCGTTGGACCACCGTTCTAGGCCGCAAACTCAGCGTCGCCTGATCAGGCCTCTTCGCGAGCAAGCCCGCTCCCACATTCGACCGAGTTCCATCAGGTGGAATGCATTCCAAATATGGGAGCGGGCTTGCTCGCGAAGAACGATAACGCGGTGTAACTGACCTTCACACGCCGGCAGCCTTGAGCCGCGCCGCATGCTCGACAAACAGCCGCACCGGATCCGCGCCCTTGCCCACCAGCCCCAGCGACTGGTTGACGATGTCGAAGTGATCCAACGGGTAATCGTCGCCAATCACCGTGCCCAGGTGCGAGCTATACCGCCCGACCATCCCGTCACACTGCCCTGGCTCACGCACAAAGGTTGTCGCGAACAACCGACAACTGCGATTGGTGCCGTCAAACAGGTTGCCGCCGCGATCGGTCTTGCCCGGTTGCAGCGTCCCTGACCACGAGTAATACCGCACGCCGTTGACCTCTTCCGGTCCGTGCCCGCCCCAGGTCTCGGGCAGGCCCTGTGGATAACGCCGATTGAACAGCGCCACCCCTTCGCTGGTCAGCGATTGATGCGAGGCGTGGATGTCCACCGGCAGCTTCGGCCCGTGGTAACCGGTTTCCAGCAACGCCATCAGCGAGCCGACAAAACGCAGCAGCGCCTCAAGCAGGCGGCCCTTGGCGCTGTCCGCCGGGTAATGTTTTTGCAGGTAGTCGGCCAGTTCCGAACCGTGATTGGGCCCGGCCACCGAGGTCACCGACGCAACCAGATCCGGTCGCTTGGCCGCAGCGTAACGGGCGGTCAGCGAACCCTGACTGTGGCCGAACAGATTGACTCTGGCGGCGCCGGTCTCGCGCAGAATCTCGTCGATCCGCGCCAGCAACTGCTCGCCGCGCACCTCGGTGCAATTGAGCGGCGACACCTGCACCGCGATCACCGTTGCACCACCGCGGCGCAACGCCTTGATAATCCCGTACCAGTACGGGTACAGCAGCAGCCGGATAAACCCGAGCATGCCCGGCACCAGCACCAGTGGATAACGTGTCGCCGTACCTTGTGACATGGGCAAACATCCTTGTGGTCGCTGAGTGGATGCCAGACGTGCAAAACGCCCGCCAAGCATCCCCCACGATGATGACAACGCCACGACCAGCCTACTTCAGGCCCACCACCCCCGCCACAATCAGTCCCACCGACAGCAGTTTTACCAGCGTCAGGCTTTCGCCGAGCAAGGCAAAACCGAGAAACACCGTGCCCAGCGAGCCGATTGCCGTCCAGATCGGATAGGCAACGCTCACCGGTAACTCGCGCATCGCCAACGTCAGGAAGTAGACCCCGCCAACGGCCGCCACCACGGTGATCACCGACGGCCACAAGCGGGTGAAGCCTTCGGCGTACTTCATGCCCATGGCGAACGTGACTTCGAACCCGGCGGCGATCAGCAGGAACAGCCAGGCCATCTAGAACGCCCGGGCGAGGTCGAGCAAACGTTGCTCGGCCTCGGCCACCGACACCGCGAAGGTGCGCTCTGCCGACTCTTCCCCCTCGGCCGCGACCACGGTGACGTCGTTGATGCCGACAAACCCCAGCGCCGTGCGCAACCATGGATCGGCATGGTTCAGCGCTTCCAGTTCACCGCCCGGGCCGAAGCCGAAACCGCCACGGCTGGTGACGATCAGGGCTTTCTTGCCCTGCAACAGCGGCGTGTATTGGGCCACGCCGTTGTCCAGGGTGTAATCGAAGGTCAGGCCCAGGCGCACGATCTGATCGACCCAGGCCTTGAGGCCGCTGGGCACGCTGAAGTTGTACATCGGCGTGGAAATCAGCAGCAGATCATGCTCGAACAACTCGCCGACCAGTTGATCGCTGAGCGCCAGATCGGCCCGCATCGACAACGGCCGCGCTTGCGGCTCCGGGTAAAACGCCGCTGCCACGAACGCCTCGTTGACTGCTGGAATCAGCGCCCGTCCGACTTCGCGACGGGTGACTTGAGCCTGCGGGTGGCGCAGTTGCCAGGCGCTGAGAAAACTTTCCGCCAGGCGCCGTGAGTGCGAACGATCACCCCGTGGGCTGGCATGAATCGCAAGAATCCTGTTCATCTGTATTTGCTCCGGACTAGAATCAAACTGCTTGTGGCTTGCAGCTTGCGGCCCGTCACTGCGTCTCTTCAAATGAGTAAAAATCAGTCGGGATGAATCCATTTCATCCATGGAGTTTCCAATGTTCGCTTCGTTGCCGCTGACCGCCCTGCGCGCCTTCGAGTCCGCCTCGCGCCTGCTGAGTTTCAAGGCCGCCGCCGAAGAGTTGTCGGTCACGCCCACCGCGATCTCCCATCAGATCCGTTCGCTGGAAGACTGGCTCGGCGTGGCGCTATTCGAACGCCTGCCGCGTCAGGTGCGCCTGACCGAGGGCGGTGAGCGACTGTTTCGCAGCCTGCACGGCGCGCTGCTGGAAGTGGCGCAAAGCGTCGACACCCTGCGCCCGCAGCGCAGCGGCAGCAGCCTGACGCTGTCAACCACCGCCGCGTTCGCCGCGCTGTGGCTGGTGCCGCGCCTCGGGCGGTTTTATGCGCAACACCCGAACATCAACGTGCGGCTTGACACCCACTGCGAAGTCATCGACCTGCATCAGGACGCCAGCGTCGATCTGGTGTTGCGCTACAGCCTCGACGACTACCCCAATCTCTACGGGATGTGCCTGTTCGATGAGTCATTCGGGGTGTATGGATCGCCGGAGCAGGTGGCGCTGGCCGCCCGGCGCACGCCGGCGCTGATCAGCGTGCGCTGGCACAACTCAAAGCTCTTTGCCCATGGCTGGGAGGCGTGGTGCGCGCGGTCTGGCGAACACTGGCTGAAGCAGCACCCGGCAATCCGCGAATACGACGAAGAGCATTACGCCCTGCAGGCGGCGATTGCCGGGCAAGGCCTGGTGCTGGCGAGCAATATTCTGGTTTCCGAAAGCGTCGCCAGTGGCTTGCTGGTGCCATACAAGGGCCAGGTGCAGGTCGATGGCGCGGGTTACAGCGCGCTGTGCGTGCCGGGGCGCGAACGGCATCCGCCGGTGCGGGCGTTTTTTACCTGGTTACAGGCAGAAGCCGTGTTGTCCGGGCTGACGCCAAGATCGCAGCCTTCGGCAGCGCCAACAGGGAGCCCCGGGTAAAACCGATAAAACTTTTTGCATCGCGCATGACTCACAACTTGGGTACGCGATCACGCCTGTAGAGCGTGGCGCCCATTGGATTAGCCTCCTGGAGATCGAAATGAGCGATGACCTGCATTTGTCTGATGTAAAAACCCTGCGCGAGCGCGCACGGCAACACGTCGAGAACGGCGCGGTAACCGAGAGCTACAGCGCCAACCGTGAGGAAGTGCTGCGCTTGCTCAATGAATCGTTGGCCACCGAGCTGGTCTGCGTCCTGCGCTACAAGCGTCACTACTTCATGGCCAACGGCCTGAAAGCCAATGTGGCCGCCAACGAATTCCTCGAACACGCGACCCAGGAAGCACAACACGCCGACCGTCTGGCCGAGCGCATCGTGCAACTGGGCGGCGAGCCGGAGTTCAATCCGGACCTGCTGTCGAAAATGTCCCACGCCCAGTACGTGGCCGGGAACACCTTGAAGGAAATGGTCTACGAAGACCTGGTGGCAGAGCGGATCGCCATCGACAGCTACCGCGAAATCATTCAGTACATCGGCGAAAAAGACCCGACCACCCGGCGCATCTTCGAAGACATCCTGGCGCAGGAAGAAGAGCATGCGGATGACATGGCCGACATTCTGAAAGACCTCTGAACCTTCGATACCGCTATCGCGAGCAGGCTCACTCCTACAAGTTTTGCGCTGTACCTGTAGGAGTGAGCCTGCTCGCGATGACGCTTTTACAAACGCTGAAGATTTACTTCGTTGGCTTGACGGTGACGGGCGCCTTGCCCGCCTTCATCTGCTGCAGCAACGGTGCACACTGATTCGGCTCACCACCGCTCGGCGCCACCAGCGCCAGCAGCCCCGCTGCCGGTGCGGCGATCACGCCCAACGCGACCATTCCCGCGCCGCGCAGCAACAGCGGCACTGCCTTCACGCCAGCATCCGGCTTGATGAACTTGCCACGCACGTACAACGGCGAACGCAGCGAGATCAAACGCCAGCCCTTGGATTCCGGGGTCACGGTCAGGTCCAGTTGCTCGGTGGCCATGTTCGCCGTGCCGTCGATATAGATGATCGCGTTCTCGGTATCGAAGACAAACAGGCGTGTAGTCGCCAGGCCAGTCTTGATGTCGAAGTCGGCTGCTGCGCAGTTGATCTTCACTTCCTTGTCGCCAAAGATCTTGCCAACCACATAGTTGCCGACGTTGAGCCCCGCCAGTTCCATCAGCTCGCGGCTGATCGCACCGTCGTTGATCAGCATCTTGAGGTTGCCATTGGCGCCGCCCAGCAGCTTGGCCACCGAGTTGCCGCGACCGCTGATGTCGGCGTCGCCATTGAGCTCACCGAAGCTGGTTTTCATCGGTTCGAAGGTCGGGAATAGCTGCTTGAGCTTGAAGCCTCGGGCGGTCAGTTTGGCCCGGCCTTCCAGCGGTTCGGTGCGGCCGTTGAGGCGGATCTGCGCATCCAGATTGCCGCCGGCCACGCCAAAGCGCAGCGGCTCGAGGCCGAGTTCGCCGTCATTGAGTTTCAGGTGGGTATAGAGGTCGGTGAACGGCAGTTTTTCGCTGTGCACGATGCGTTTGCCGGTGAACTCTACGTCGGCGTCCATCGCGCGCCAGCGGTCGGTCTTGAACTCTTCGACCGGCAGCACTTTGTCCGTCGGCTGTTTGCTCTCGCCACCGCGGGCCTTTTGCTTGTCATTCGAGTCGGCGCCGATCAGCGGCGCGAGGTCGGCGAACAGCAGTTGATTGGACAGCAGCGCACCGCTGAGTTTTGGCCGCGGCTGGCTGGCGACGTAGGTCAGATCGCCGTGAATATCGCTGCTGCCGATCTTGCCGTTGAACTGCTCGTAGGTGAATTTCGCCCCGCCAGCGTCGTGCAGTTTGGCAATCAGATGGCCGTCGGTGGAATACGGCGGCGTGTCCGGCAGGGTCACGCCGGTCAGCGGATAGAGGTTACCGAGGCTGGCACCGGCCAGTTTCAGACGCAGATCGAGGGCGCCGAGGTTGAGCGGGTCGGTCAGGGTGCCGGCCAGTTCGATGCTGGTGGCGCCGATCTTCGCCTGGGCCTGCAGCGGGAACGGTTTGTTCGCGTCCTGCAACGCCAGTAGCCCGCCGATCTTGCCCTGGCCGGTAAGGTTCTGACCGTGATACTGGCCTTTGACCTTCAGCGCGAACGCATAATCCTGCGGTGCAGCGCCCTTGTCCTGCGCAGTCTTCGCAGCTTTGTCACCGACGATCTCGCTGAACGGAATCGGTTTGCCCAGCGGATCGATCACCACGTCCAGGCTGGTCTTCAGCGTCTGATCGTCCAGCGTGACGTGGCCCTTGTCGAAGCCGATCGCGCCGATGTCCACCACCCAACTGGACGGTTCGGCGTTCGGGTCCTTCGGATCGAACTTGAACGTCCAATTGGCGCGGCCATCGGCCAGGCGTTGCAGTTGCGCGTTGGGTTCGGTCAGGTCGATGCGCGGGATCGTCACCCGTTGTGCCAGCAGCGCCAGCGGTGAGATGCGCAGTTCCACGCGTTTGAGGGTGACCATCTGCGGCTGCTTCGACCACTGCGGATTGCCCAGCGTCAAGTCTTCAGCGACCACGTGCGGCCACGGCACCCAGGCCCGCCAGCCACCCTCGTCCGGCTCGCGCTGCCAGATCACCGCGAGGTTGCCATTGATGGCAAACGGTCGATGCAGTTCTTCCGAGACTTTGGCGTTGAGCGGCGGTTTGATCCGGTTCCAATCGAAGAACACGATGATCAGAACCAGCACCGCCAGCAGCAGTACGAGGGTGGCGAAGGTCCAACTGAAGATTTTCCCGGTGCGCGTCATGCACAAGACTCCTGATGACGACCGCACGCCGACTTCGCGACGCACAGCTGAAACGACGGGCCAAAGCGGCCCTCATGAATTCTACGACTGGCAAACAGTGCGCAGGTTTAATCGGAATATAGATTCCGGGGCAAAAAATCGCCCGAATGCTGACCGATTGGTCGAACAGCGTTACCGCCACCCGCACATTTGCGAGGCGCGAGTGAGTCGAAAATACCCACTGCGGTGCAAAACCACCGTCCGCAAACGCCCGAGATAGAGCGCCTCAGTGGAACAATCAATTCTGTTGATTATTACCATTGCGTTTATGAACTTTTATATCGACTTATCGAGAGTAGCATTGGCTTCGTACCCACTTTATCGCCCTCCCAAGGAGCAACCCATCATGAAACGCCAATTGCTGCTCAGCCTTACCCTGTCGATGCTAGCCAGCACTGCTTTCGCTCTGCCCGCTGCCGATCAGGCTACCCCACAAGTGAAATCGAACCACTCGGTATTCAGCCAGACTGTTGCTGCTGACGGCGGCGACCGTACTCCACAAGGTCAGACCCTGGCTGAAAACGGCCGTAACCGTCTGGAAGAAAAAGGCCTGGTACAAGATGGCTACGACAAGACTCCACAAGGTCAAGCTGTAGCAGAAGGTGGCCGTGATCGCCTGGAAGAGAAAGGTCTGGTTCAAGACGGCTATGACAAGACTCCACAAGGTCAGTCCCTGGCTTCTGACGGCTACGACAAAACCCCACAAGGTCAGACCCTGGCTTCTGATGGCTACGATAAAACCCCACAAGGTCAAACTCTGGCCGAAGGTGGTGGTGACCGTGTGATCGAACGCAACAGCGCTTTGAGCTAAGCCCGTGGCGGCCTGGAAAAAAAGCCCAATCACCCGATTGGGCTTTTGACTTTTTCAGCTCCGGCAACCGCAAGACTGCATTTTACCTCGCTGAATATCCCCTGCCGTTCGACGCCGACAAAGCCGATTTGCTAGAGTGCGGCGCTTGTCCCGCCGAAGAAAACGCCTTTGCGATGCTGCCCCGCGCCGAACAGAAACAACAGACCCGCAATGCCCTGATGGACGCTGCCCGCCATTTGATGGAAAGCGGCCGAGGATTCGGCAGCCTGAGCTTGCGCGAAGTGACCAAGACCGCGGGCATCGTGCCAACCGGTTTCTATCGGCATTTCGCCGACATGGACGAGTTGGGTCTGGTGCTGGTCAGTGAAGTCGGCCAGACCTTCCGCGCGACCATCCGCCTGGTGCGCCACAATGAATTCGTCATGGGCGGCATCATCGATGCCTCGGTGCGGATCTTCCTCGACGTGGTCAGCGCCAACCGTTCGCAGTTCCTGTTTCTCGCCCGCGAGCAGTACGGCGGCTCGCAGCCGGTGCGCCAGGCGATTGGCCGTCTGCGCGAGAACATCAGCGCCGACCTCGCGGCCGACCTGACGCTGATGCCCAAGCTGCAACATCTGGACGCTGCCGGCCTGAGCGTGATGGCCGACCTGATCGTCAAATCGGTGTTCGCCACACTGCCGGACATCATCGACCCACCCGCCGAAGCCCTGCCGGAACATCTGACGCCACAAGCGAAGATCACCCAGCAACTGCGCTTCATCTTTATCGGCCTCAAGCACTGGCAAGGGCTGGGCAGTACCGAGTAATTCCCTCTTCCGGATCTACCACAAATCCCCCCCTGTAGGAGTGAGCCTGCTCGCGATAACGGTTTATCAGTCGAAGTATTTGCTGCCTGACACACCGTTATCGCGAGCAGGCTCACTCCTACATTGCTTTGCGTGGTAGCCATAAATTGGTGCATGGAAAAATCTTCACGCACCAAAACCTTCCAAAATTCCGCAACATCTTGAAACATCCACTACGCTCCGACAGGGATTTCCTACATCTCATGCGGTTGGCAAGCCCCTTGCTCTAGCCCTCCCTACCTGTCCACTGCTGGAAGCTTTCCGATGCTGGTGATTCACCGCAGAATCGACCCTCAACCTGTCTGGTCCGCCGAGTTGCACCTGACCTTCGAAGCGCGGAGCAAGAGCCGCCTGCGCTGTTTCAGTGCCGATGGCGAAGACGTCGGGTTGTTTTTGGAGCGAGGCCAGTCACCGTTGTATGACGGCGAATGCCTACAGGCCGACGACGGCCGCATCGTTCGTGTCTGCGCCCGCCCCGAGCAACTGTTGCACGTCACCTGCGCCAATGCCTTCGAGCTGATCCGCGCCGCCTATCACCTCGGTAACCGCCACGTCGCCCTGCAAGTCGGCAATGGCTGGCTGCGCCTGCTCGACGACTATGTGCTCAAGGCCATGCTTGAACAGCTGGGCGCGCAGGTCGAGGCGATTGAAGCGCCGTTCCAGCCAGAACACGGTGCCTATGGCGGTGGCCATCACCATTCGCGGCACGGCGACGAAGACTTCAACTACGCGCCCAAACTCCATCAGTTCGGCGTACGCCTGTGAATCCGGCCTGGGCGCTGCTGCGCCTGGCCAGTCCGCAATTGCCGATTGGCGGCTACAGCTATTCGCAAGGTCTGGAAATGGCGGTGGATAACGGCCGCGTGAACAATCCGGAGAGCGCCCGCCGCTGGATCAGCGATCAGTTGCTGCTCAACCTCGCCCGTTTCGAAGCGCCACTGTTGCTCGCGCATTGTCAGGCGGCGGCCGAGGAAAACTGGGATGAGCTGCGGCGCATCTGCGAAACCCATCGCGCCAGCCGCGAGACCCGCGAATTGCACCTGGAGAGCCGGCAGATGGGTTACTCGTTGCAGCAGTTGCTCAACGGTTTACCGGAACTCGACACGCCGGCCCGCAGCTTTCTCGAGCAATGCGTCGAGCCACATCTGGCGCTCGGCTGGGCACTCGCCGCCCGCGCCTGGCGCATCAACCCGCAAGACGCCCTCGCAGCGTGGCTGTGGAGCTGGCTGGAAAACCAGCTCGCGGTGCTGATGAAAACCCTGCCGCTGGGCCAGCAAGCCGCCCAGCGCCTGACCAGCGAATTACTGCCGCTGCTGCAACAGGCGCAGCAGGACGCTACCCGTATCAATCCCGAACACATCGGCAGCGCCGCGTTCGGCCTGTCCCTGGCGTGCATGGCGCATGAGCGCCAGTACAGCCGCCTGTTCCGTTCCTAGGGCCTGTCATCTTGGAGAAGCACATGAACACACAACCCCTGCGCGTCGGCATCGGCGGCCCGGTCGGTTCCGGCAAGACCGCATTGACCCTGGCCCTGTGCCTGGCGCTGCGCGAACGCTACAACCTGGCCGTCGTCACCAACGACATCTACACCCGCGAAGACGCCGACTTTCTGGTGCGCAACGAAGCACTGGCCCCGGAGCGGATCATCGGTGTGGAAACCGGTGGCTGCCCGCACACGGCGATCCGCGAGGACGCCTCGATCAACCTCGAAGCGGTCGATCAACTGAACCGGCGTTTTCCGGGGCTGGACCTGATTCTGGTGGAGTCCGGCGGCGACAACCTGTCGGCGACGTTCAGCCCCGAGCTGTCCGACCTGACCATCTACGTGATCGACGTTTCCGCCGGCGACAAGCTGCCGCGCAAGGGTGGGCCCGGTATCTGCAAGTCGGACCTGCTGGTGATCAACAAGATCGACCTGGCGCCGCTGGTCGGTGCCTCGCTGGAAATGATGGATAGCGACACGAAACGCATGCGCAACGGCAAGCCGTTTGTCTTCAGCAATCAGAAGACCGGCCAGGGCCTGGAAGAGATCATCGCCTTCATCGAACGCCAGGGCCTGCTGAACGCTGCCTGATTCATTGACCAACAAGGAAGCTTATCCATGACACTCAAACGTATTCTCGGCGCCGTGGCGCTGCTGCTGACCCCGGCACTGGCCTTCGCCCACCCGGGCCACGGCGACAGTGGTCTGGTCGCCGGTATCAGCCACCCGATCGGCGGCCTCGACCACTTGCTGGCGATGGTCGCGGTTGGTCTGTGGGCGGCGCAGCAGCAAGGCGCCGCACGTTGGGCGCTGCCGTGCACGTTCGTCGGCACCATGCTGATCGGCGGTCTGCTCGGCTTTGAAGGGCTTGAGCTGCCGGCGCTGGAAAGCGGGATTGCCGCCTCAGTGCTGGCGCTGGGGCTGGCGGTGGCGCTGGCCGTGCGTCCGCCGCTGCTGATGGCAGTGGTCGCGACGGCGCTGTTTGCGTTGTTCCACGGAGTGGCGCATGGCCTGGAGCTGCCGGACATGACCAGCCCTTGGGCGTATGCCGCTGGTTTCGTCGCTGCGACTGCTGCCCTGCATGCGGCGGGTTACGCGGTGGTTCGTTTTCTGCCGCAGGCTGCTACGCCACTGGTGCGAGTGGCCGGCGCTGCTTCGGCAGTGACTGGCGCGTGGTTGCTGGCCGGTTGATCTCTATCGTCTGAACTGGCCTCTTCGCGAGCAGGCTCGCTCCCACAGGTTTTGTGTACGCTGCAAATCCACTATGGGAGCAGACTTGCTCGCGCAGGCGGACTGACAGACACCGCGTCTCTAACAGACGCTCCTCTGCTACCATGTCGCGCAATCGCCCCAGCCGTGACGACGTCCGCCAATGCCCCATGCTTCCCGCTCCACCTCCCTGCCCGAATTGACCGCCCTGTTCAGCGACGTGCAACAGCACTTTCTGAACGTGATCGTGCCGCTCTGGCAAGGCCCGGGCTGGAACGCCGACATGGCGCTGCCCTACGAAGCACTGGACGCCGCACACCAGCCGCTGCCGCCCCAACGCTATAGGGCGATGGCCTGCGCACGGCAGCTGTACCTGTTTTCCAGCCTGATCGGGGTTGTGGATAACGCCGATGTGCGCGCCGCCACACTGTTCCGCTCGCTGCAACGGCACTTCCACGATGCCGAGTACGGTGGCTGGTTCTACAGCATCGATGCACAAGGCAAGCCGCTGGATCAGCGCAAAGACCTCTACACCCACGCCTTCATCCTGTTCGCCTGTGCCCATTACTGGGCCAAGTCCCACGAGCCGTTGGTGGAATCTACGCTCAATGCCGCACTTGAAGTCATCGCCCGGCGCTTCGCCACCGGCGATGGCTTGTACGAGGCGTGCCTGGACCGCGACTGGATCACTCTGCAAACCGGCCCGTTGCAAAACCCGCTGATGCACCTGGCCGAAGCGTTCCTCGCCACCCTCGCCGTGCGCGAAGACGCGCCGACGCAGCAAGCGCTGTTCGAGTTATGCACAGCCATGCACAAGCACTTCGTCGATCCGCAGCATGGCGTGCTGATGGAGAAACCGCTGGGCGCTGTGGATAACTGGTACGAACCGGGCCATCAGTTCGAATGGTATTTCCTGCTCGAATCTTCGCCATTGCTGCGCGCCTCGAAACTGCACGCGGCGCTGGACCGGGCATTCGCCTTCACCGAACAGTTCGGCGTTGAACAGCCTTCAGGTGCGGTGCGGGCGATGCTTGATCTACAGTTGGATGGACGACCGAAGGATTCGACGCAGCGCATCTGGGCGCAGGCGGAATACCTGCGCGCCCTGACGTTGCGTCCGGACAGCGAAACTGCGGTGCTGCGCCAGTTGCAGGCGCTGCAGCAGCGGTTTCTGCATACGGGCGGTTGGCATGAGTGCCGGGATGAACAGGGTGAAGTCAGCCGCAAGGACATGCCTTCGACGACGCCGTATCACTTGGCGACGTGCTATAGCGGGCTGGCCGACTATCTGCGTTGATTGACAGAAAGCTTTCGCGAGCAGGCTCGCTCCCACAGTTGACCTGTGCTGTTCACAAATATTGTGTCCGGCACAATTCCAATGTGGGAGCGAGCCTGCTCGCGAATAACCATTACACGGTCTCTAGGCAATCCACTTCTTGTCGCCAGTAAAACTGATGGTCAACCAGCGCGCCGCATCCGGCTCGCCCAACTGGGCCGAAATCTCCTCACGCAGCGCATCCAGCTGACCCACACTGCTCAGCGCATAATCGGCCGGCAACACCACATGAATTTCGATGAATCGCGCCCGTCCGTGCTTCTGCACGTAGGTCACGTAATCGTCGAAACCATGCTCGACCTTCGCCGCCTCCATCACCTGCCGTACCTGGTCATCCAGCGTGTCCGGGGCAATGCCCAGCACATCGCGCAGCGCCGGGCCAAGGATCTTGAACGCCGGCGGCAACATGGTCAGGGCCAGCACGATCAGGATCAGCGGGTCGACAAACTTCGCCCACTCGCCAAAGCCCTGGGCCTTGAGCAGCAGCGCCGCAAGAAAGCTGATCAACAGGCCGACCGAGAGCATCGCGTCCACCAGCCAACTGATGTTATCGAACTGGATCAGGCTGGATTTGAGCTTGCGATTGCGTCGGCGCACGTAGAAGAAATAAGCGAATTCAACGACGGTGAACACCGCCGCATAAATGATCACCAGCCCCAGCTCGATCTCGCGGCCACCGTTGATGATGCCGAACACACCATTGAGAAACGCATAGATGGCGATCAACAACAGGAAACTGCCTTCGATCAGCAGCACCATCGGCTCCAGATGCCAGAAGCCGAACTGGAAGCGATGATTGCTCTCTTTGGCGATCAGCCTGGCAGTGATCAGCATCAGGACTTTGATGAAGGTTGCGATCAGCGAGAAAAAACCATCGAAAAGGATGGATTGCGAACCAGAAACAAAACCGGTGACGATCCCGGCGATCGACACCGCGAACATCAGGATGGTCGATTGTTTGAGCAGCGCCTGCTCACCTCGGTTACTCACTTTAACTCCTCGAAAACCTTGAAAACCGCAGGGTGCGGTGGGGTTGTTGCGAGGGGAGTTTACCCTATCGTCCTGTTTTGGCCGATTTGACCTATTCGCGAGCAGGCTCGCTCCCACTTTGAAATGCATTCCAATGTGGGAGCGAGCCTGCTCGCGAAGAACGATGACACGGTATCAGGCTTTGTTACGCTCGATCGCAAACCCCGCCCAGGTCTGGCTCACCGGCATCAACTCCAGGCTGTTGATGTTGATATGCGCCGGCGCATTCATCACCCAGAAGATGGTCTCGGCGATGTCCTGCGGCTGGATCGGCTCAGCCCCGGCGTAGGTCGCGTTGTAACGCTCCTGGTCACCGGCAAAGCGCACCAGCGAGAACTCGCTTTCGCACAGGCCTGGCTCGATGTTGCTGACGCGCACGCCAGTGCCCTGCAGGTCGCAGCGCAGGTTCAGCGAGAACTGCTTAACGAACGCCTTGGTCGCGCCATACACGTGGCTGCCCGGATACGGGTAGTTGCCAGCGATCGAACCCAGGTTGACGATACCCGCGCCACGGCCATGGGCGATCAGACGCGGCAGCAGCAAACGGGTGGCGTACATCAGGCCTTTGACGTTGGTGTCGACCATGGTGTCCCAGTCGTCGAGGTCGCACTTCGGTGCTGGATCGACACCCAGCGCCAGCCCGGCGTTGTTGATCAGGCCACGCAGCCTGGCGAAGGATGGCGGCAGATTGGCGATCGCCTCTTCCATCGCCTTGCGATCACGTACGTCGAGCACCAGGCCGTGCACTTCGGTCTGCTTCGACAGTTCGGCGCACAGGGCATTCAGACGTTCTGCACGACGACCGGTCAACACCAGTTTCCAGCCAGCCTCGGCGAAACGACGGGCACAGGCTTCACCAAAACCGGAAGTCGCGCCGGTGATAAACAGGGTGTTGGACATCGTGTTCTCCTTGCGTCGGCCGCCAGCGCAGCCATTGAAATAGAAAATCAGCAGCCAGCATGCCCGGCCTCGCGGCGACCGGCAACCCGCTTCAAAGCGCGCTGTGGAAAAGTTTCAGAAAGCATTTTACAGCCGCCCCCTGTACAAAAAACGACCAACCACAGCAACACCACGGCCAGCGTGGCCTGTAGCCATGTGCACGCACGTTATCCACAGTCCCTTCCACAGTTTCCGGGGGCAAGTGGAAACGCGCAAAGCCACGCCACACAAGGCTTTGCGCGGGAAATAGAAAGTTTTTTGCTTGACCCTGAAGCGGCAGTTGTGCCGGACATGGCATTTTGCACGACCCACCGGTCACCCCTGTGATTGCGCGAGGCCAGTAATTACGGCCCTCAGCGCAGTCTTTCCAGAGTTTAGTCACAGACTTATCCACAGGCTTGCTCACATCGAATCACCTGGGTTGCGACCAGCATAAAAAGGTTGACAACGACGTCATCCGCTCCAGAAAAAACACCTGATCAAAAAACACTCACCACCCTGCAGGCCACGGTTCAAAAGGGCTGCAGCCAGCTACTCCCACGTTATTCACAGCCAGCTCCACAGCAAACGGGGACAAGTCAAAACTGTGGAAAAACAGCCATTTGCAGCGTCTATATGTCGCGCTTTGGCAGCTATGGGAATTTGTTTTCCACAATTCTGAAAAATGGCTCAGATCAACCGCAAGAGTGAGCCTGCTCGCCATAGCGGTAATACATTCAGCATCGGCGGTGGCCAACACACTGCTATCGCGAGCAGGCTCACTCCTACAGGAGGTTTTGCGGTGAGTTCGAGATGTAAAAAGCCCCGGGACTTTCGTCGCGGGGCTTGTGGACAACTCAAGAAGAATCAGTGCCCACCCAGATAGGCGTTACGCACCTCCTCGTTCACCAGCAGCTCTTTACCGGTACCGGTCAGGCGAATCTCGCCGTTGACCATCACATACGCGCGGTCCGACAGCTTCAGCGCATGGTTGGCGTTCTGCTCGACCAGAAAGATCGTCATCCCGGTTTTCGCCAGTTCGCGCAGGGTGGCGAAGATCTGCTTCACCACGATCGGCGCCAGGCCCAGGCTCGGCTCATCGAGCAGCAGCAACTTCGGCCGACTCATCAGTGCCCGGGCGATGGCGAGCATTTGTTGCTCGCCACCGGACATGGTCATCGCCCGCTGAGTGCGGCGCTCTTCAAGCCGTGGGAACAGCGTGAACATGCGCTGCATGTCCTCCTTGGCGTACTTGTCGCCAATCGGGATGGTGCCCATCAGCAGGTTTTCCTCGACGGTCATGTCGGGGAACACCCGCCGCCCTTCCGGCGACTGCGCAATGCCGTTGGAGGCGATGTAGTGCGAGGACTTGTGGGTAATGTCGACGCCTTGATAGAGGATCTGCCCGCCCGCGGCCCTTGGCTGGCCAAAGATCGACATCAGCAGCGTGGATTTTCCCGCGCCGTTGGAGCCGATCAGGCTGACGGTTTCTCCTTCGTTGATCTGCAGCGACACGCCTTTGAGGGCCTGGATCGGGCCGTAGAACACGTCGAGGTCTTTGAGTTCGAGGATCGGTCGGGTCATACCAGTTCCTCTTCATCGGCGCCCAGGTAGGCGGCAATCACTTTCGGATCGTGACGGATAGCGTCGGGGCCGCCCTCGGCGATGACGACGCCGTGGTCCAGCACCACGATGTGGTCGGAAATGCTCATTACCATGCCCATGTCGTGTTCGATCAGCACCACGGTCAGATCGTGCTCGTCACGCAGCAGCCGGATCATCGCGCTCAGCGCTTCGGTTTCCTGAGGGTTGAGGCCGGCGGCCGGTTCGTCGAGGCAGATGATCTGCGGTCGCGTGCACATGGCCCGGGCGATTTCCAGACGGCGTTGCTGGCCGTAGGACAGTTCACCGGCCAGGCGGTTGGCGCAGTCCACCAGATCGACCACTTCCAGCCAGTAGAACGCGCAATCCAGCGCGTCGCTTTCGGCCTTGCGGTAGCCCTTGGTATTGAGGATGCCGGCCAGCATGTTGCGGTTGACCCACATGTGCTGGGCCACCAGCAGGTTTTCCAGCACCGACATTTCCTTGAACAGGCGAATGTTCTGGAACGTCCGGGCCAGGCCAGCACGGTTCACCAGATGCGTACCACCGAACATCTTGTAGTACAGGCGACTGAGGAAGGATTTCGGCGAAACGAAATCGGTCGGTTTGAACGACTCGCCCAGCAGCTTGATGACGTTGGTCTGCTTGCCGCGCACGTTGAGTTCGATCTTGCCGCCGGAGGCCTTGTAGAACCCGGTCAGGCAGTTGAACACCGTGGTCTTGCCCGCTCCGTTGGGGCCGATCAGGGCGAAGATCGAATTGCGTTTGACCTTGAGGCTGACATCGCTCAGGGCCTTGATGCCACCGAAGTGCATCATCAGTTTTTCCACAGAGAGTACGACTTCACTCATGGCGCAGTCCTCTCGTAGTGAATGGCACCTTTGCGTGGAGTGACCCCGGTACGGCTGATGCGGATCAGCCCTCGTGGTCGCCAGATCATCATCAACACCATCAGGATGCCGAACAGCAGCACGCGGTATTCAGCGAAACCGCGCAGCAGTTCCGGGGCCACCGTCAGCACGAACGCCGCGATCACCACACCGATGGTCGAGCCCATGCCGCCGAGCACCACAATGGCGAGGATCAGCGCCGATTCGAAGAAGGTGAACGAGGTCGGATTGACGAAGCCTTGATAGGTGGCGAAGAACACCCCGGCCAGACCTGCCGTCGACGCACCGATGGTGAACGCCGAAAGCTTGACCAGCACGTGATTCAGGCCCATCGAGCGACAGGCGATTTCGTCTTCACGCAAGGCTTCCCAGGCCCGGCCTACCGGCATCTTCACCAGGCGATGCTTGATGTACAGCACGGCCAGTACCACCAGGAACAACACCGCGTAGATGAAGTAGTACTTCACGTCAGGGTTGTAGGCGATGCCGAAGAACTCGTGGAACGGCACCCCGCCATCCTTAGCCCGTTTGCCGAATTCCAGACCGAAGAACGTTGGCAGCGGTGCCGGCATGCCGTTCGGGCCGCCGGTCAGCGACAGCCAGTTGTTAAGGATCAGGCGAATGATTTCACCGAAGCCCAGGGTCACGATCGCCAGATAGTCGCCATGCAGGCGCAGCACCGGGAAGCCGAGGATGCAACCAGCCAGACCCGCAGTGATCGCTGCCAGCGGCAGCACGGTCCAGAAGCCCAGCCCGAGGTATTGATAACCCAGCGCCAGACCGTAGGCGCCGATGGCGTAGAACGCCACGTAACCGAGATCGAGCAGACCAGCGAGGCCGACCACGATGTTCAGCCCCAGCCCCAGCAACACGTAGATCAACCCGAGGATGACCACGCCCAGTAAATAGGAGTTGGAGACAAACGGCACGATGACCGCGAGCACAATCAGCAGCGGGATGACCCAGCGCAGGGAGGATTTGTGATCGGCAGGCAGCACATGCACACCGGAACCGGTGCTCTCGAATCCGTCGAGAATCTTCAGGCCCTTGGGCGTCTGCAGAAACAGGCTCAGGGCAAAGCGGCCGAGCATGACGATGCCGATGATCCACGCGACGCGGGTCGGTTCGAGTTTGAAGCTGTAGCCGTCGAGCACGACGCCGACAATCGGGCCGAACACGATCAGCGCAATGAGGCCGGCCAGAATCGCCTCAACCAGGCTTTTTTTGATATCGATGTTTTTTTGAGTGGTTGAAGACATCGCTTACACCTTCGACACAAGAGGACGGCCCAACAGACCCTGAGGCCGGAAGACCAGAACAAGTACGAGCAGCGAGAAGCTGAACACGTCTTTGTAGTCGGAGTTGACCAGGCCCGAGAACAGCGACTCGGAGATCCCGAGAATGATCCCGCCAAGCATCGCGCCGGGCAGTGAGCCGATCCCGCCGAGCACCGCGGCAGTGAACGCCTTGATGCCGATGACGAAGCCTGCGTAGAAGTCGAACGTGCCGTAGTTCATGGTGATCAGCACGCCGGCCAGGGCCGCCATCGCCGCACCGATGATGAACACGTAGGAAATCACCCGGTCGGTGTTGATCCCGAGGATCGAAGCCATCTTGCGGTCTTGCTGGGTGGCGCGGCACATACGGCCGAGCTTGGTGTACTTGATCACGTAGGTCAGCAGGCCCATGCCGACAAATGCGGCCACCAGAATGAAGATCTTGGTGTAGGTCAACTGAACGAAACCGCTGCCGACGTCGACACGCCAGGCACCGGTGAGCAGCGTTGGAACACCCTGTTGGCGGGCGCCCTGGCTGATCTGGGCATAGTTTTGCAGGATCAGGGAGATACCGATGGCGCTGATCAGCGGTGCCAGTCGGGTGGAGTTGCGCAGAGGTTTGTAGGCGACGCGTTCGATCACCCAGCCATAAACGCCGGTGACGACGATGGTGAAGACCAGCGTGCCGAGCATCAACAGCGGGAAGGATTCAATACCGAAGTAAGCCAGCAGAGCCAGACTGATTGCCGCGAGGTACGCGGAAATCATGTAAACCTCGCCGTGGGCGAAGTTGATCATGCCGATGATGCCGTAGACCATTGTGTAGCCGATGGCGATCAGGCCATAGACCGACCCGAGGGTCAGGCCGTTGACCAGTTGCTGCAGGAAAATACCATCCATAACGCAATCTCACGCAATGAGAACCTGCCCCCCGGTGGGCGGGCGGTTCTTCTAGGAAAAATACAGATTTACGTCGGAGCAATGTCAGCCACGATCAGCCCATCCCACACCGTCCCTGTGGGAGCGAGCCTGCTCGCGAAAGCGGTCGATCATTCAACACATGTGTTGGCAGTCATTCCGTCTTCGCGAGCAGGCTCGCTCCCACATTGGATCGGTGGGGGATCAGCTGATCGCGTCAGCCCTTACTTCTGTTTTTCCAGCTGGTGATATTTGCCTGTCGCGTCCCACTGGTAAACCACGTAGTCGGAGACTTTCAGGTCGCCCTTCTTGTCCCAGGCCTTCTCGCCCATCACGGTTTTCACCGGATTGGCTTTCAGCCACTCGGCGGCTTTCTCGCCACTGTTGGACTTGGCGCCGTTGAAGGCGGCCGCCAGGGTCTGGACCGATGCGTAGGCATACAGGGTGTAGCCTTCAGGCTCGGTACCGGCTTTGCGGAAAGCATCCACAACGGTTTTACTTTCTGGCAGCAGACGAGGGTCGGCGCCAAAGGTCATCAGCACGCCGTCAACGTATTGCGGGCCACCGGCGGTGGTCACCAGTTCGTCGGTGACGATACCGTCGTCAGACATGAACTTGACGTCTTTCAGGCCTTCGGTGCGCAGTTGCTTGACCAGCGGCCCGGCTTCCGGGTGCAGGCCGCCGAAGTAGACCACGTCGGCACCGGCCGCACGGATCTTGGTGACCACGGCACTGAAGTCTTTCTCGCCACGGGTCAGGCCTTCATACAGCACCGGCTTCACGCCACGTTTTTCCAGCTGAGCCTTGGTCGCATCGGCCAGGCCCTGACCGTAGGTGTCCTTGTCGTGCAGCACGGCGACTTTCTTGCCCTTGAGCACATCGACGATGTAGTCGCCGGCCACGATGCCTTGCTGGTCGTCACGCCCGCACATACGGAACATGGCGCTCAGGCCGCGCTCGGTCACTTGCGGGTTGGTGGAACCCGGAGTGATCGCGATGACGCCGGCTTCGTCGTAGATTTCCGAGGCGGGGATGGTGGAGGAGGAGCAGAAGTGACCGACCACACCGGCAACCTTCTGGTTGACCAGGTCCTTGGCGACCGTTACAGCCTGTTTCGGTTCGCAGGCGTCATCGCCCTTGACCAGTACGATTTTCTCGCCGTTGACGCCGCCTGCCGCATTGACCGCGTCCGCCGCTGCCTGTGCACCCTTCATGTACTGCTCGCCAAATGCCGCGTTGGCGCCAGTCATTGGACCCGCTACACCGATTTTCACATCAGCTTGAGCAAACGCAGAAACACCCAGCGCAGTAGCAACTGCGAGGGCCAGAAAGCCTTTCTTGTAAAACGTCTGGGACATGAGGTGGTGCTCCAAGGTTTTTTTTAGTTGGCACTGCGACTTCACTTCACTGAATGCTCTGAGCAAGCGCCGTGCCATCGGTTTTTTATTCTTCAAAAAGTCGCTGCTTTCTTGTTATTTCGACTGTTTCGTTCCCATTTTCATTGGGCGTGCAACCGTCTAAACCGCGGAAGGTGAAACCTTTTTAAATCTGAGGCGCAACCCGCTTGCGCCATCATTGCAACCGCGGCACCAAACGACGTGCAACCAGCCTGTAACAGCTCGCGTCACCGAACTGCACACTGCTGGTGCGGGACTGCTACAACCCGCACCATTACAGGCTAGTCGCTGCATCGAAAAGCGCCGCTTCCGGCAACATAATTCAACACTCAGATGACGATGCGCAGGCACTGGCCCGCGTGATACAGCGAGAAACCCGCCTCATAAAGGCAGCTGCGCAAGCCGACGCCGGCCAAGGGCTGCATCGGTGCGAAGGGGATCGGCAGGGCTTGAGGATTGCCGTGACACAGGTAATCGGCGAAGGCCTTGCCGACCACAGTGCCAGTGGTCACGCCGCGACCGTTGTAACCGGTGACAGCCACCAGGCCAGGCGCCGGCTCGAACAGGCGCATCAGGTGATCGGGAGTAAAGGCGATGCGCCCGGTCCAGGTGCATTCCCACTCCACCGGTTTCAGGTTGGGGAAGTAGTGCTGCTGCACCCGGTCGGCCCAGGCCTTGAGAAACCAGGTGGGTTTCTGATTGCCGTTGCCCAGACTGCCGAGCAACAAACGGCCGTCCTTGTCGCGGCGAATGCTGCTCAGCACCTGCCGCGTATCCCACGAGCCCTGCCCGCCCGGGAGGATTTCCTGGGCAGCGTCTTCGGTCAGCGGAACCGAGGCGACCTGATAGTAATAACCGGGGAAGAAGTTGCGCTTGAGTTCGGTCCAGTCGCCCTCGGTGTAGGCGTTGGAGGCAATCACCACTTGTTCGGCAAGCACTGAGCCCTGTTCGGTTTGCACCGACCATTGCTGGCCCTGGCGTTCGAGTCGGGTCACCGGCGAGTGATCGAACATCTGCCCGCCCAGGCCTTTCACCGCATTGGCCAGCCCGGTGACATAGGCCATCGGGTTGAGGGTGCCGGCGCGGCGGTCGAGCAATGCCGCAGCGATCTTCTGCGTGCCGGTGGCTTGTTGGCAGGCCTTGCCGGTCAGCAGTTCGACCGGTGCGCCACGGCGCTTCCATTGTTGCTCGCGACTGCGCAGATCGGCCTCGCCCTTGGCATTGTGCGCCATGTGCAGGGTGCCTTCGCGGCGCAACTGGCAATCGATGTTGTACTTCTCCACCAGGCTGAACACCAGCGCCGGCGCCGCTCCGAGCATGCGGTTGAGCTGGCTGCCAACGGCCTCGCCAAACCCGGCCTCGATCTCGTCCGGCGGGATCCACATGCCGGCGTTGACCAGCCCGACGTTGCGCCCGGAACCGCCATGGCCCGCGCGATGCGCTTCCAGCACGCAGACGCTCTTGCCCTTTTCCAACAGATGCAGCGCCGCCGACAAGCCGGTAAACCCGGCGCCGATCACGCAGACATCGACTTTGACTTCACCCTTGAGCGCGGTGTTATCCGGCCTTTGCGGCGTGAGTTTTTCCCACAGACATTCTTCGCGTAACGGCATTGCCAGACTCCAACAGAAACCTGCCAAACACTGCAAAATGATCGTTCCCACGCTCTGCGTGGGAACGCAGTCAGGGACGCTCTGCGTCCCAGAAGCGAACGCGGAGCGTCCGGTGAGGCATTCCCACGCAGAGCGTGGGAACGATCGATCTCCACCTGTCAGTCGAAGGTGATGCCCTGCGCCAGCGGCAACTCCAGCGAGTAGTTCACGGTATTGGTCTGGCGGCGCATGTACGCGCGCCAGGCGTCGGAGCCCGACTCGCGGCCACCGCCGGTCTCCTTCTCGCCACCAAACGCGCCGCCGATTTCCGCGCCGCTCGGGCCGATGTTGACGTTAGCGATGCCGCAGTCGCTGCCGACCGCCGACATGAACTGCTCGGCCTCGCGCACATCAGTGGTGAAGATGCATGACGACAGGCCTTGCGGTACAGCGTTGTTCAGGCGCAGCGCTTCCTGGAAGTCGCTGTAACCGACCACGTAGAGGATCGGCGCGAAGGTTTCGCTGCAGACCACATCGCTCTGCTCCGGCATTTCAACAATCGCCGGCGATACGTAGTAGGCGTTGGGAAATTGCGCTTCAAGCTGACGCTTGCCGCCGAACACCCGACCGCCCTCGCTCAACGCCTGCTCCAGCGCATCCTGCATGTTTTCGAAGCTGTGTTTGTCGATCAGCGGACCGACCAGATTGCCTTCCAGCGGATGGCCGATGCGCACTTTCGCGTACGCGGCTTTGAGGCGGGTGACGATCTCTTCTTTCACCGATTCATGGGCGATCAGACGACGCAGCGTGGTGCAACGTTGACCGGCAGTGCCGACCGCACTGAACAGAATGGCGCGTACAGCCATGTCCAGATCGGCGCTCGGGCCGAGGATCATCGCGTTGTTGCCGCCCAGTTCCAGAATGCTGCGGGCAAAACGTGCGGCGACTTTCGGCGCCACTTCGCGGCCCATGCGGGTGCTGCCGGTGGCGCTGATCAGCGCCACACGCGGGTCATCCACCAGCGCTTCGCCGGCATCGCGACCACCAATGATCACCTGGCACAGGTTTGCTGGAGCATCGGTGAAATTCTTCACCACGCGATCAAACAGCGCTTGGCAAGCCAGTGCGGTCAGCGGAGTCTTCTCCGACGGTTTCCACACCACCGGGTTGCCGCAGACCAGCGCCAGCGTGGTGTTCCACGCCCACACCGCGACCGGGAAGTTGAACGCACTGATCACGCCAACCACGCCCAGCGGATGCCAGGTTTCACGCATGTGGTGGCCCGGGCGCTCGGAGGCGATGGTCAAACCGTAAAGTTGACGGGACAGGCCGACGGCGAAGTCGCAGATGTCGATCATCTCCTGCACTTCACCCAGACCTTCCTGGGTGATCTTGCCCGCTTCCCACGACACCAGCTCGCCGAGGTCGGCCTTGTATTCGCGTAGCACTTCGCCGAACTGACGCACCAGCTCGCCGCGACGCGGGGCCGGCACCTTGCGCCATTGTTCGAACGCATGATCTGCGCGACTGATGTGCTGCTCGACTTCGGCCGGGCCTTCCCAGTTCACGGCGGCGATGCGGCTGCCATCGATGGGCGAATGCACCGGCACTTTGCCGTTCTGGTACAGGGCCGGGTTCACACCAAGACGATCAAGCAATGCGGCAACCATGGGTCACTCCTCAAGCGAAAAACTGAATGTGTGCGGTCGAATGTTCACGACCGGGCAGGCCTTTAGTTGTAGCGTCAGACCGGCGAGGCAACAAACGACCTTTACGCGAGATATCATTCCGTTTATTCATGCTGCGCATAGAAAGACAAGAAAAAGGGATCACCCATGCTGAATAAACGCCACCTGCCGTCGATCACCGCGTTGCAGTGCTTCGAGGCCGTGACCCGGCACCTGAGTTTTACCCGGGCCGCCGAGGAACTGAACCTGACCCAGAGCGCTGTCAGCAAGCAAGTGGCGCAGCTTGAGGAATTGCTCCAGCACTTGTTGTTCCGTCGTGTTCGTCGTCGCTTGCAGATGACCCCGGCCGGGAATTTGTACCTGGTGGAAGTCCGAAAAATCCTCACCCAGGTGGAAATGTCAACGCATTACCTGCGTTCCTACGGCGGCGAGACCGAAGTCCTGCGCGTCTCTACGCCCTCGACCTTCGGCGCCCGCTGGCTGGTACCGCGCCTGAAAGGCTGGCGCCTGCGCCATCCGTCGATCCATCTGGATCTGTGCAACGAGCAGGAGGCCGATGATTTGCTGCAAGGGCGCAGCGATCTGGCGTTCTATTTCGGCCAGAGTTCACGCCCCGGCACCGAGTGCCTGAAGCTGTTCGGCGAAGAGCTGGTGCCGGTCTGTGCGCCGGGCAGTCTGCCGGACACGCCCTTCACCGACCCGACGCAACTGACCGACCTGGTACTGCTGCAAAACGCCTCGCGCCCGCAGGCGTGGCACGACTGGTTCGACAGTCAGGGTTACCACACCGAACACAGCTACCACGGGCCGCGCTTCGAAACCTTTTATATGTGCATCCGTGCCGCTCAGGTCGGCTGCGGCGTGGCGCTGTTACCACGGTTTCTCGTGGAGGAGGAATTGGCCGACGGCAAACTGGTCATTCCCTGGCAGCATGCAATGCCCAGTTCCGACGCCTATTACCTGGCCTACCCGGAGCATGCGGCGGAGGTGCCGAAGGTTCGGGATTTTGTGAAGTGGATGCTGGAACAGATCGACAGCCCTGCTGCTTAACAGACCGAAACACAAACTTGTGGTGAGGGGATTTATCCCCGATCGACTGCGCAGCAGTCGTCACTCTTGAATTTTTGGGGTCGCTGCGCAACCCATCGGGGATAAATCCCCTCACCACAAATGATCTTCACCTGCCAAATATTGCTGGCAATCCCCACCGCTGATATGCGCCACTAGCACCATTGTTTGATACCGCGCCATGCGCGGTGCACCTGGAGACCCCGTTTATGAGCGAGAGTGTGTTTGCCGATCGCATCGTGCAGAACCTGCTCGACACCGACTTCTACAAACTGACGATGATGCAGGCGGTGCTGCACAACTACCCCAACGTCGAAGTCGAATGGGAGTTTCGTTGCCGTAACAGCGAAGATCTGCGCCCATACCTGGCCGAGATCCGTTATCAGGTCGAGCGTCTGGCCGAACTGAGCCTGAGCGCCGACCAGTTGAGTTTCCTGGAGCGCATCAGCTTCCTCAAACCGGATTTCCTGCGTTTTCTCGGACTGTTCCGCTTCAACCTGCGCTATCTGCACACCGGGATCGAGAACGGCGAACTGTTCATCCGTCTACGTGGCCCGTGGCTGCATGTGATTTTGTACGAAGTGCCGCTGCTGGCGATCGTCAGCGAAGTGCGCAACCGCTATCGCTACCGGGAAATCCAGCTGGTACAGGCGCGTGAGCAGCTGTATCGCAAGTTCGACTGGCTCAGCGCCAACGCCTCGACCGATGAACTGGCGCAGTTGCAGGTCGCCGATTTCGGCCCCCGCCGACGCTTTTCGTACCGCGTGCAGGAAGAAGTGGTGAACGTGCTCAAGCACGATTTCCCCGGGCGCTTCGTCGGCACCAGCAACGTGCACCTGTCCCGCGAGCTGGACATGAAACCGCTGGGCACCATGGCCCATGAATGGATCATGGCTCATCAGCAACTCGGCCCTCGGCTGATCGACAGCCAGATCGCCGCCCTCGACTGCTGGGTGCGTGAATACCGGGGGCTGCTGGGCATCGCCCTCACGGACTGCATCACCACCGACGCCTTCCTCGGCGACTTCGACCTGTTCTTCGCCAAGCTCTTCGATGGCCTGCGTCACGACTCCGGGGATCCGGTGCAGTGGGGCGAAAAATGCATCGCCCACTACCACAAGCTCGGCATCGACCCGATGAGCAAGACGTTGGTGTTCTCCGACAGCCTGAGCCTGCCCAAGTCGCTGGAGATCTTCCGCGCGCTGCACGGTCGGATCAACGTCAGCTTTGGCATCGGCACCAACCTGACCTGTGACATTCCGGGTGTCGAACCGATGAGCATCGTGCTTAAAATGACTGCCTGCAACGGCCAGCCGGTGGCGAAGATCTCCGACGAGCCCGGCAAGACTCACTGTAAAGACCCCAACTTTGTCGCCTATTTGCGACACGTTTTCCAGGTTCCTGCCGTTTCCAGTCTATCTAGCAAGGAGTGAATTCATGCAAGCCGTACAGCGTGAGATTGCTGAACAGCTCAAGGTCCAACCGCCATTCGCCGGCCACCAGGCCCTCGAAGCGGAAATTGCCCGGCGCATCACCTTCATCCAGGACTGCCTGGTCAATTCCGGCCTCAAGACCCTGGTGCTGGGCATCAGTGGCGGTGTTGACTCGCTGACCGCAGGCCTCTTGGCCCAGCGCGCCATGCGCGAACTGCGCGAGCGCACCGGTGACCACAGCTACAAGTTCATTGCCGTGCGCCTGCCGTACGAAACCCAGTTCGATGAGCACGACGCACAAGCTTCGGTGGACTTCATCGCCCCGGATGAGCGCCACACCGTCAACATCGGCCCGGCGGTGAAGTCGCTGGCCAGTGAAGTCGCGGCGTTCGAAGGCAAGCATGCGGTGTCGGTGGATTTCGTATTGGGCAACACCAAGGCGCGGATGCGCATGGTCGCCCAGTACACCATCGCTGGCGCGGCGCACGGTCTGGTGATCGGCACCGACCATGCGGCGGAAGCGGTGATGGGTTTCTTCACCAAGTTCGGTGACGGCGCTTGTGATCTGGCGCCGCTCAGCGGTCTGGTGAAAAACCAGGTCCGGGCGATTGCGCGCAGCTTTGGTGCACCAGAGTCGTTGGTCGAGAAAATTCCGACGGCGGATCTGGAAGACCTGTCGCCGGGCAAGCCGGACGAAGCGTCCCACGGCGTGACCTACGCCGAGATCGACGCGTTCCTGCACGGCGAGCCGGTGCGCCAGGAAGCGTTCGACATCATCGTCGCGACCTACAACAAGACCCATCACAAGCGTGTCATGCCGTTCGCGCCTTGATCGCTGATGGAATGAAAAAGCCCGCTGAGGAGTGATCCTCTGCGGGCTTTTCTTTGGCCAGGTCATCTGTCGATGCTGATGGCCCCTTCGCGAGCAGGCTCGCTCCCACAGGGTTTCAGGTGTCAGACACAGAACCTGTGGGAGCGAGCCTGCTCGCGAAGAACGATGACGCGGTAAACCTGCTTACTTGACAGCAATGGTGCCTTTCATCATCGAGATGTGGCCCGGGAACGAGCAGAAGAAGCCGTAATCAGTGCCAGCGGCCAGCTTCGATACGTCGATGGTCAGTGTGTCTTTCTCGCCGGCACCGATGATCTTGGTGTGAGCAATAACGCGCTCGTCGCCGTCTTTCAGGTAGTTCTTGTCGATGCCTGCGGCCAGGCCGTCAGTGGCGATCGGCTGCATGTCAGCGGTTTTGCTGACGACCAGGTTATGGCCCATGACGTTCTTCGGCAGGCTGCCGGAGTGGGTCAGCTCGACGGTGAAGGTCTTGCAGCTCTTGTCGATCACGATCTCCTTGGTGTTGAAGGACATCTGGTCGGTGGAGTCAACGGTGGTTTTGCACTCGGCAGCCATCAATTGGCTGCTGGCCAGCGCCAGCAGGGATACCGCAACAACTTTGGAAAACATGGTGAATCTCCAAGGCAGGGTTAACAAAAACACGAATGGTGGAAAGACTGCCTGAAATCTTCGCAAGTTCATATGACTTGAGTCAAAAATTGTATACAACTTCCAGACTATGACACTCATCGAAACAATCTACCGGCCAGACTCAACGGCCGGCCCTATGATCGGCGCATCTACTGAGACGGAGTGCCTGTCATGTTCTTTAACGGTCTGTTGTGCAGTTTGCTCGCCGCCTACGCCTGTGGCGCCAGCGGCACCTTTGAATCGCCAGAGCGCGAAGTTTAGCCCTTGGATCAACGCGTGCCAGCCATTACCCTGTGACGGATTGACCCAGGAGGAAGGCATGTCTCTCAAATCCGTTTGTGTATTTTGCGGTGCCAACGCCGGCACTGATCCGGCTTACACCGAGGCCGCCAAAGCCCTTGGCCGCGCACTGGCCGAGCGCCACTTGACCCTGGTCTATGGCGGTGGCGCCGTGGGGTTGATGGGGCTTGTCGCCGACGCCGCACTGGCCGCTGGCGGTGAAGTGATCGGGATCATTCCGCAAAGTCTGATGGACAAGGAAATCGGCCACAAAAGCCTGACCCGCCTCGAAGTGGTCGACGGCATGCACGCGCGCAAGGCACGCATGGCCGAACTCAGCGATGCGTTCGTCGCGTTGCCCGGTGGCCTCGGCACGCTGGAAGAGCTGTTCGAAGTCTGGACCTGGGGCCAGCTCGGCTACCACGGCAAGCCGCTGGGCCTGCTGGAAGTGAACGGTTTTTACAGCAAACTCACGGCTTTTCTCGACCATATCGTCGGCGAAGGCTTCGTTCGCGCGCCACACCGTGACATGCTGCAAGTGAGCGAATCGCCACAAACCCTGCTCGATGCTCTCGATCAGTGGAAGCCGACCGTCACCCCCAAGTGGGTAGACCAAAAACCCGGCTAACCGCCAGGCACCGATACAGGGCAGAATACGCGCCGCTCAACCTCACCTTCGACCCAAGAGGATCGCCCATGGCCAAACCCAATTACTCCTTCGCCAAACGTCAACGAGACCTGGCAAAGGAGCAGAAGAAAGAGGAAAAGCTTCAGCGCAAGAAACAAATGGCTGAAGAAGCGGCACTGAACCCTGACGGTGAAGTGGCGACTGACGACGATGCTGTTGATGTTGATGCACCGAAAGATCAGGCGCCCGACGCCTGAGCCCCACCGGGTTTGATGATCGAATCAGACCCTGCGGATTTGTGACGGGGCTGGCGGTTGCACTGCCGGCCCTCACAGCCCCCCTTTTCGCCTCCCCAAAAATTCCCCTGTAGGAGTGAGCCTGCTCGCGATAGCGGTGTGTCAGTTGAAATATTTGCTGCTGACACACCGCTATCGCGAGCAGGCTCACTCCTACTGTTTAAGCTTTGTTAATCCAGTGGCATTACGGTGACCCGCACTTCCGGGTCGTGACTGCCGCCGCCCAGAATCACCCCCCGCAACGGCGACACATCAGAAAAGTCCCGGCCCCACGCCAGCGTGATGTGCTCCAGCGCCGGCTGCACATTGTTGGTCGGATCGAAATCCACCCAGCCCAACACCGGACAGAACACCGACACCCAGGCATGCGACGCATCGGCACCGATCAGCCGTGGCTGCCCCGGCGGCGGCTGGGTCAGCAGATAACCGCTGATGTAACGCGCCGCCAGCCCCCGCGAACGCACGCAGGCGAGCATCAGATGGGCGAAGTCCTGACACACGCCGCGCCGGCGCTCCAGCACCTCCACCAGCGGCGTCGCCACCTGAGTGGCCTCGGCATCGAAGGTGAACTCGCTGAAAATCTTCTGCATCAAGGCTTGCACGCCGAGCATCAAGGGCCGACCGGGCGAGAAGCAGCTTTCGGAGAACTCGACAAAGCTGCGCTTCAGATGCACATAAGGTGACTGAAACCGATAACGACAGGCTTCGAGCAGCTCAGCGGACAACGGCTGACTGCTGTAGGTCAGCGCATAACGCGTCAGCTCCCAGGCGGGCGACTGATTGAAATCCAGCGCCGGTCGCGCCAGCACTTCAACGGTGAGCTGCGCATTGACCTGCAATTCATCGTGCGGGCGCTCAAAGGCCAGCCGGGTCAACGGATTACCAAACACATCCAGCTCATCGCGGCGCGCTGTCGGGTCCGGGCTGATCAGCAATTGCTGCTCGGTGCAGCGTTGCCATGTGCACTCACGCGGCCACAGGTGCGCCAATTGCTGCGCCAGCGACACCGGGCTGTCGTAGTGATAACAGGTGTCGTGGAAGATCTGGTAATGCGCATTCATCAGACGGACACCGTACGCTGGCTGACATCATCGACATGGGCAAAGTGGCGCAGGGCCAGACGATCCGAGACTTGCCCGCTGGCCTCGGCGATGTCGTGCAGCAAGTCCGCCAGGCCATCTAGTGCGGCGCGCACGCTGGATTCGCCGAACAGCGCGTTTTCCAGACAACCCAGATCAAAACGCGCCAGGCGCTCGACCAGTTGCGGCAATCCGGCCTCGCGGGGCACGCCGAAATCATCGTTCAAGCGCTTCAGCGTGCGGGTCACCAGTTTCAACTGGAACAACACCGCATGCGGGTTCTGTTCGTCGAGCAGCAACAAGTCGAGCACCGGGATCAACTGCGCCACCGCCAGATAGCGGGAACGGTAAGTGATGCTGCTGTTGCCCAGCTCCAGCAACCACTCCAGCCCGGCCTGATCGAACGCGGCGCTACCGCGCAGGAATGCGGCGAGGCTGCTGCTGAGAAACTGCAGGCGCTCGATGCGCCGACCAATCATCAGGAAGCGCCAGCCTTCGTCGCGGGTCATGTCGTCCAGGGCAAACCCGGACAGCGCCGCCAGCGACATCACCAGGCGGTTGAGAAAATCCAGCAACTCGCCGAAGTCCGGCGCGTCGGTGTCCAGCTCCATGGCTTCGCGCTGCAACTCCACCAAGGCCTGCCAATTCTCCCGCGAGAGCTTGCCGCGCACCTGTGAAGCGGCCCACTGCAAGCGTTGCAGGTTGGAACGCAGGCTGAACGACCAGTCTTCGCCAAGCAGCGCTGCCAGCAAGCGCTCCGGCAGCTCGCCCTCCTCCGGCAGCAACATCAGGCGCTCGCCCAGTTCGACCGCCGCCTGCAAGGCTTGCGGGTCGTCGCCGTCGACATAGCGCGCAAGCATGATCCGCAGCAATCGCGCACTGTCATCACAACGCTCGCAGTAACGACCGAACCAGAACAGATTTTCGACCACCCGCGACGGCAGGTACGGGTCGCGCCGGACAAGGTCATGCACGCCGACGTTGCGCTGGGTTTTCCATTGTTCGCCGCTCGGCGGGCGCTCGCCCAGCACCCAGGTGTCCTTGCTCGCTCCGCCGCGCTGCATCGACACCACTTCGGCATCGGCCTCGGCGGCGACTCGGGTCAAGCCACCGGGCAGCACGCGATAGCCGTCGCGACTGGCCACCGCGTACATGCGCATGCCGATGGCCCGCGGTTGCAACTGGCCGTCCTCGGCTTGCCAGATCGGCGCCTGGGACAGCTGCGCCAGCTCTTGCGCCACGTAGGCATAGGGCCGGGCCTGCATGCGTTCGGCGAGCGCCTGGCGCTGTTGTTCACTCAGATCCCGGCCCAACACTGGCGCAAAACTTTGTGAGGGGAACGCCGGTTTGATCAGCAGCTCCGGGAGTTTTTCCAGCGCCTGTGCCAGCACCGGCGCCTCACCGCACCACCAGGTGGCGATGGACGGCAGAATCAGCTCTTCGCCGAACAGATACTGATTGATCTTCGGCAGAAACCCGAGCAATCCCGGTGATTCCAGCACGCCGCTGCCCAAGGCATTGGCCACCAGCACCCGGCCCTGACGTACCGCCTCCAGCAACCCGGGTACACCGAGTGCCGAGTCGGTGCGCAGCTCCAGCGGATCGCAGAAGTCATCGTCGAGCCGACGCATGATTGCATGCACCCGGCGCAGGCCGCTGAGGGTCTTCAGATACACCGTGGCGTCGCGCACCGTCAGGTCGCCGCCCTCCACCAGTGGATAACCGAGCTGGTGCGCCAGATAAAGATGTTCGAAATAGCTTTCGTTGAAACGCCCGGGCGTCAGCAGCACCACCAGCGGCGCGTCGTCGTCACAGGGCGCCTGACGTGCGAGGGTTTCCTGCAGGGTGCGGAAGAATCCGGCCAGGTGCTGCACCTTCAGGTCGCGGTACAACTCGGGAAAGGCGCGGGAGACGATGGTGCGGTTTTCCAGCGCGTAACCGGCCCCCGACGGCGCCTGGGTGCGATCTGCAGTCACCCACCAGCGTCCGTCCGGCGTGCGCGCCAGGTCCACGGCGTACAGATGCAGAAAGGCCTTTTCAGGCGGCGCAATGCCCTGACAAGGCCAGAGAAAATTGTTATGACCGAAGACCAGTTCCGCCGGCAGCAACCCTTCGCTGATCAGCCGCTGCGGACCATAAAGATCGGCCAGCACCGCGTTGAGCAGGCGCGCACGCTGGGCGATCCCGGCGGACAACTGCTGCCACTCATCAGCGGCGATCACGTGCGGCAACAGATCCAGTTCCCACGGCCGGTCAGCGCCCTTGGGGTCGGCATAAACGTTATAGGTGACGCCGTTTTCCTGGATCTGTCGGGCCAGCAACGCCTGACGCTGCACCAGTTGCGCAGGGCTGCTGCGCTGTAACTGATCGAACAGCCGCCGCCAATGCGCGCGCACTTCCCCGCTGTCATCCAGCAGTTCGTGATAAGTGCCCGCAGTGCGCGGGTAGCGGTCTAGCAGGTCAGGCATGGAAAGCTCGGCAGACAGCAGGGAACGGTCAGACTAACGCAGGCACATGACGCGCGGATATACGAAAAATCCGCATGTCGTGCAGGACTTAGAAACGTCGCAAATCGAGCGTCATCGGCAGCTCGTCGGAGATTGTCAGGTTCGGTATCGGAAGTTTCCCCGGCGTGTGTCCGATGCGGAAGAAGCGCGCCATGCGCCGGCTCTCTGCCTCGTTGGCATTGACCGGCAAGGTCTCGTAATTGCGCCCGCCCGGGTGTGCAACGTGGTATTGGCAACCGCCCAGCGAACGCTGCATCCAGGTATCGAGCAGATCGAACACCAGCGGCGCATGCACCGGGATGGTCGGTTGCAGGCAGTTGGCCGGTTGCCAGGCCCGAAAACGCACGCCGGCGACGAACTCGCCGATGCGCCCGGTCGGTTGCAGCGGCACCGGAACACCGTTGCAGGTCAGCAGGTAACGCTGCGGCGGCAGCCCGTTGAGTTTGATCTGCAAACGCTCCAGCGACGAATCGACATAGCGCACCGTGCCGCCCGCCGTGCCCTCCTCGCCCAACACATGCCAAGGCTCCAGCGCCTGCCGCAATTGCAGTTCGATGCCATTGACCGCGTAATCACCGACCTTGGGAAAACGGAACTCCAGATGCGCGGCGAACCATTCGGCGCGCAACGGATAACCAGCACTGTTGAGTTCGACGATGACGTCGGCGAAATCCTGCTCGATGAAGTGCGGCAGCATGAAGCGGTCGTGCAGTTCGGTACCCCAGCGCGCCAGTTTCGGCGGCGCATACGGCTCGCGCCAGAACCGCGCGACCAGTGCGCGCAGCAACAACTGCTGGGCCAGACTCATGCGCGCATGCGGTGGCATTTCAAAAGCGCGCAACTCGAGCAGACCGAGGCGCCCGGTCGCACCGTCCGGAGAATACAGTTTGTCGATGCAGAACTCGGCACGGTGAGTGTTGCCAGTGACGTCGATCAGCAAATTGCGCAACAACCGATCCACCAACCACGGCGGGCATTCTTCGCCCACTTGTGGCATCTGCGCGAAGGCGATTTCCAGTTCGTACAAAGCGTCGTTGCGTGCCTCGTCGACCCGTGGTGCCTGCGAGGTCGGGCCGATGAACAAGCCGGAAAACAGGTAGGACAATGACGGATGGTTGTGCCAGTAGCTGATCAGGCTGCGCAGCAGATCCGGGCGGCGCAGGAACGGCGAGTCCGCCGGCGTCGCGCCACCGAGGACAAAATGGTTGCCGCCACCGGTGCCGGTGTGGCGCCCGTCGATCATGAATTTTTCCGTGGTCAGGCGGGTTTGCCGCGCCTCTTCATAGAGAAACTCGGTGCGCTCGACCAGTTCGTCCCAAGTCGCGGACGGCTGCACGTTAACCTCGATAACACCCGGATCCGGGGTGAGGCGAAAGTTGCTCAGGCGCGGATCACTCGGTGGCTCATAACCTTCCAGCAGCACCGGGCAATGCAGCTCTTCGGCGGTGGCTTCGATGGCCGCCACCAGTTCCAGATAATCCTCGACCCGCTCAAGCGGCGGCATGAACAGGTACAACCGCCCTTCGCGCGCCTCGGCACAGAATGCGGTGCGGGTCAGCCAGTCGGCGGATTCGTCAATTTTTGGCGGGCGCTCGTCGGCAGACGCAGGCTGGCCATGACTGTTGAGCTGCGTCGTGTCCGGCAGCGGCGGGAAGTCCTGATTCGGGTCGTTGGGAAGAATGAACGGATACTCGGCGGCCTTCACCCACGGCTGCGAGCCGAGCGGCAGGCGATAACCCAGCGGCGAATCCCCCGGCACCAGTCGGCAATGCTCGTCGCGCAGATACCAGCGCCCGCTCTGCCATTGATCACCCTTGGCGGTGCGCGCCAGCGGCAGAACCTGACCGATCACTTTATCCAGCCCCTGACTGAAGACCTTGCGCAGACGCACGCGCTCCAGCGGCTCCTCCAGCCGTGAGTCTTCGGCGCTGACGTTGCTCGGCAGCGCGCCTTCGCGCCAGAGGTAATAGAAATTGTCTTCGTAGGCCGGGAACACAAAGCGCGCAGGCAATTTCAGACGTTCGGCGACACTCGCCAGAAAGCGCCCAGCCAGCACGCCGTCGGCGCCGTAATCCTGCTGCTCGTCGGCGATCAGCGCGTTGTTGTGCCAGATCGGTACGCCATCACGGCGCCAATAACAGTTGAGCGACCAGCGCGGCAATTGCTCGCCCGGGTACCACTTGCCCTGACCGAAATGCACCAGGCCTTTGGGCGCGTAGTGTTTGCGCATGCGCTGGAACAGTTCGGCGGAGAGCCGGCGCTTGTCCGGGCCCAGCGCTGCAGTGTTCCACTCGGCGCCGTCGGGGTCGTCGATGGACACGAAGGTCGGTTCGCCGCCCATGGTCAGGCGCACATCACCTTCCAGCAGATCGGCATCGATCTGCCGACCCAGCGCTTGAATCGCCAACCACTGCTCGTCGGTGTAGGGCTTGGTCACCCGTGGTGCTTCCCAGATCCGCTCCACTGACATCTCGTGGCTGAACTGGCATTCGCACGGTTCGACCAAGCCACTGATCGGCGCTGCCGAGGAAGGATCGGGACTGCAGGCCAACGGGATATGCCCTTCACCGGCGAACAATCCGGAGGTGGCATCCAGACCGATCCAGCCAGCGCCCGGCAAATACACCTCGCACCAGGCGTGCAGGTCGGTGAAATCGACTTCGGTGCCGGACGGGCCGTCGAGGCTTTTCACATCGGCGGTCAGTTGAATCAGATAACCGGAAACAAACCGCGCGGCCAAGCCGAGATTGCGCAGCAACTGCACCAGCAGCCACGCCGAATCGCGGCAGGAACCAGAGGCGTGTTCGAGGGTGTGCTCCGGGGTCTGCACGCCCGGCTCCATACGGATCAGGTAGCGGATATCTTCGCTGAGGCGTTGGTTGAGCATCACCAGAAAATCAACCGCCGGCAGCGGCGTGCGATCGATGGCGTCCAGATAGGCTTTGAAGGCCGGCGTCAGCGGCAGGGTTTCGAGGTACGGCGCCAGTTCCTTGCGCTCATCGGCGGCGTAGGCGAAGGGGATTTTCTCGGCGTAGGGTTCGAGGAAGAAGTCGAACGGGTTGAACACCGCCATCTCGGCCAGCAGATCGACCTCGATGCGCAGCTCGTCGGTTTTCTCGGGGAAGACCAGACGCGCGAGGTAGTTGCCCTGGGGGTCCTGCTGCCAGTTGATGAAGTGCTGCTCGGGCGAGACATTCAGCGCATACGAGAGTATCCGCGTGCGGCTGTGGGCAGCCGGGCGCAGGCGAACGATCTGCGGGCCGAGTTCGACAGCGCGGTCGTAGCGGTAATGCGTGACGTGATGCAATGCGACATGAATCGACACGGCGTGCCTCCTGCGAGCCTAAGCGTATTCGAAAGCGCGCAAGACTTATGCCATGCAGGGGCTTGGGCGCTTTCCCGGAATGCTCAGGGCAGTACAGCACCAAAATCGGGCGATGCGGAGAAATGGTTTAGCGAAGTTGCGCCTAAATGTGGCGGCATTTGTTTATGCGGCGCCTGAGAGGACGCCTTCGCGAGCAAGCCCGCTCCCACAGGAGACCGTATTCCAAATGTGGGAGCGGGCTTGCTCGCGAAGGGGCCAGTCGTTTCAACGCACTGTTTGAATCCTGAAATGCAAAACGCCAACCCGAAGGTTGGCGTTCTGTTGAGCTAAAAAGCGACTTAGCGCGGTACCACTGGCTTGCGAGCCGGTTTCGGCCCTTTGCCCTTGGCCGCGTCCTTGCGCTCCTTGGCCGCCTGCTGGTTGCGGGCGAATGCCGCCGCCTTGGCCTGTTCACGCTTGTCCCACGGATTGCCACCGTCACTGGCACGCGGCGGCAGTCCGGTGTGCTGAGTGAGAATCTTGGTGGTCTTCTCTTTGCCCTCTTTCGCGACCTTGTGGCTGCCGGCCGGTGTCGAGTTCTTGCGACGGGCGCTCTGGTAGCTGTCGGTCGCTGGCTGATGGGCCGGAATCAGTTGATCCTTGCCCGGCCCGATCAGATCACCACGGCCCATGCGAATCAGCGCTTCGCGCAGCATCGGCCAGCCCTTCGGATCGTGATAACGCAGGAACGCCTTGTGCAGACGACGCTGGTCTTCGCTCTTGACGATGGTCACGCCGTCACTCTTGTATGTGACCTTGCGCAGCGGGTTCTTGCCCGAGTGGTACATCGCGGTGGCGGTGGCCATTGGCGACGGGTAGAACGCCTGCACCTGGTCGGCACGGAAGCCGTTGCCCTTGAGCCAGAGCGCCAGGTTCATCATGTCTTCGTCGGTAGTACCCGGGTGGGCGGCGATGAAGTACGGAATCAGGTACTGCTCTTTGCCCGCTTCCTTGGTGTACTTCTCGAACATGCGCTTGAACTTGTCATAGCTGCCGATGCCCGGTTTCATCATCTGGTTGAGCGGACCTTCCTCGGTGTGTTCCGGGGCGATCTTCAGGTACCCGCCGACGTGGTGGGTCACCAGCTCTTTGACGTACTCCGGCGACTCGACAGCGAGGTCGTAACGCAGGCCGGAGGCAATCAGGATCTTCTTCACACCCGGCAAGGCACGGGCGCTGCGGTACAGTTGAATCAGCGACGAGTGGTCGGTGTTCAGGTTCGGGCAGATACCCGGGAACACGCACGATGGCTTGCGGCACGCGGATTCGATTTCCGGTGTCTTGCAGGCGATGCGGTACATGTTCGCGGTCGGGCCACCGAGGTCGGAAATGACGCCGGTGAAGCCCGGGACCTTGTCGCGGATCTCTTCGATTTCGCGAATGATCGACTCTTCGGAACGGTTCTGGATGATCCGGCCTTCGTGCTCAGTGATCGAGCAGAAGGTGCAGCCACCGAAGCAGCCACGCATGATGTTCACCGAGAAACGGATCATGTCGTAGGCCGGGATCTTTTCCTTGCCGTACGCCGGGTGCGGAACCCGTGCGTAAGGCATGCCGAACACGTAGTCCATTTCTTCAGTGGTCATCGGAATCGGCGGCGGGTTGAACCAGACGTCGATCTCGCCATGCTTCTGCACCAGCGCACGGGCGTTGCCCGGGTTGGTTTCCAGATGCAACACGCGGTTGGCGTGGGCGTACAGGACCGGGTCGTTACGCACCTTTTCCATCGACGGCAGGCGGATCACGGTCTTGTCGCGGGTCATCTTCGGGCTGGCCAGGATCTGTACGACCTTGGCTTCCTCAGGATCATCCACCGGGCCCTTCTCTTGCTCGATGGCGCAGGCCTGGGTGTCCTGGGTGTTCACGTACGGGTTGATGATCTTGTCGACCTTGCCCGGACGGTCGATACGCGTGGAATCGACTTCGTACCAGCCTTGCGGCGTGTCACGGCGAATGAACGCGGTGCCGCGCACGTCGGTGATGTCTTCGATCTTGTGCCCGTAGGACAGACGCTGCGCGACTTCGACAATCGCCCGCTCGGCGTTGCCGTACAGCAGAATGTCGGCGCTGGCGTCGATCAGGATCGAATTGCGCACGCGATCCTGCCAGTAGTCGTAGTGGGCGATGCGGCGCAGGGAAGCTTCGATGCCGCCGAGTACGATCGGCACATGCTTGTACGCTTCCTTGCAACGCTGGCTATAGACCAGGCTCGCGCGATCCGGACGTTTGCCGGCCATGCCACCCGGGGTATAGGCGTCGTCGGAGCGGATTTTCTTGTCCGCGGTGTAGCGGTTGATCATCGAGTCCATGTTGCCGGCCGCGACGCCGAAGAACAGGTTCGGCTCGCCGAGCTTCATGAAGTCGTCTTTGGACTGCCAGTTCGGCTGGGCAATGATCCCGACGCGGAAGCCCTGGGACTCCAGCAGCCGGCCGATGATCGCCATGCCGAACGAGGGGTGATCGACGTAGGCATCACCGGTGACGATGATGATGTCGCAGGAATCCCAGCCGAGCTGATCCATCTCCTCCCTGCTCATCGGCAGGAACGGCGCTGGCCCGAAACATTCGGCCCAGTACTTTGGATAGTCAAATAACGGCTTGGCTGCTTGCATGTCGATAACCGGTGTTGGCTTTCATTGAATTTCGCGGGCGCGGAATATAGCACAAATTTTGACCAATTCCGACGGCTGTGGTCGGAAATTGCGCCACGCCCATTCGCGAGCAGGCTCGCTCCCACATTTGAACGCATTCCAAATGTGGGAACGAGCCTGCTCGCAAAGAGGCCAGATCAGGCGACGAAGATTACTCGTCGTCGTCGAAGTTATAGCTGCCCGGCGCAAGGTTTTCGAAACGGGTGTACTTACCGATAAACGCCAGGCGGATAAAGCCGATCGGGCCGTTCCGCTGCTTGCCGATGATGATTTCGGCGATGCCCTTGTGTTCGGTTTCCGGGTGATAGACCTCGTCCCGGTACACGAACATGATGACGTCGGCGTCCTGCTCGATCGCTCCGGATTCCCGCAAGTCGGAGTTCACCGGGCGCTTGTTGGGACGTTGTTCCAGGGAGCGGTTGAGCTGCGACAGCGCCACCACCGGGCAGTTGAATTCCTTGGCCAGGGCTTTCAGGGATCGCGAGATCTCGGAAATTTCGTTGGTCCGGTTGTCACCACTGGAGCCAGGGATCTGCATCAGCTGCAGGTAGTCGATCATGATCAGGCCGACATCGCCGTGCTCGCGCACCAGACGCCGGGTCCGCGCCCGCATTTCCGACGGGCTGATACCGGCAGTATCGTCGATGAACAGCTTGCGGTCGTTGAGCAGGTTGACCGCCGAGGTCAGGCGTGGCCAGTCGTCGTCTTCCAGTTGGCCGGAACGGACCTTGGTCTGATCGATACGCCCCAGGGACGAGAGCATACGCATGATCAGCGATTCGCCTGGCATCTCGAGGGAGTACACCAGCACTGCCTTCTCGCTGCGCAGTACGGCGTTTTCCACCAGGTTCATCGCGAAGGTGGTTTTACCCATCGACGGACGGCCGGCGACGATGATCAGGTCGGACGGCTGCAGGCCGCTGGTCTTCTCGTCGAGGTCGGTGTAGCCGGTGGACAGGCCGGTGATCGCGTCGGCGGTGTTGAACAGGGTGTCGATGCGATCGATGGCCTTGGTCAGCAGTTCGTTGACGCCCACCGGACCGCCGGTTTTCGGCCGGGCCTCGGCAATCGCGAAGATCTGCCGTTCGGCTTCGTCGAGGATCTCTTCGGCGGTACGCCCCTCAGGATTGAAGGCGGCGTCGGCGATTTCGGTGCTGATGCCGATCAACTGGCGCAACGTCGCGCGCTGGCGGACGATCTGCGCGTAGGCCTTGATGTTGGCGACAGACGGCGTGTTTTTCGCCAGCTCGCCGAGATAACCGAGGCCACCGACCTGCGAGGTCTGACCTTCCTTGTCCAATTGCTCGGCAAGGGTCACGACGTCGATCGGGGAGTTCTGATCGGCCAGTTTGGCGATCGCACGGAAGATCAAACGGTGGTCATGCCGGTAGAAATCGCCGTCGGAGACTTGATCGAGCACGCGTTCCCAGGCGTTGTTGTCCAGCATCAGACCACCGAGTACAGCCTGTTCAGCCTCGATGGAATGCGGCGGCACTTTCAGCGCGGCGGTTTGCAGATCGTATTGCTCGGGAGCGGAGATTTCGTTCATGGCCACTTGGAGTCAGGGTTGAAAACGGGAGTACCAGAAAGACAAAGGGCACGACCTGTAAACAGGATCGTGCCCGATGTTACCGGCAAGCACCCGAGGGTGCCAGCCGACAAGTGTTGCTTAAGCTGCTACCACGACAACGCGTACGGTGGCTTCAACTTCGGCGTGCAGGTGCACAGCCACGTCGAATTCACCCACGTTGCGGATGGTGCCGTTCGGCAGACGAACTTCGCTCTTCTGCACTTCAACGCCGGAAGCGGTCAGTGCGTCAGCGATGTCGTGAGTACCGATCGAACCGAACAGCTTGCCTTCGTCGCCAGCGGTGGCAGTGATGGTCACTTCCAGCTCGGCCAGTTGGGCAGCACGGCTTTCAGCCGATGCTTTACGGTCTGCGGCAGCTTTTTCCAGCTCAACACGACGCTCTTCGAAAGCAGCCAGGTTGGCAGCGGTCGCAGCGGTAGCTTTGCCGAAAGGCAGCAGGTAGTTACGGCCGTAACCGGCCTTAACGTTTACTTTGTCGCCCAGGTTGCCCAGGTTGGCGATTTTTTCCAGAAGGATCAGTTGCATGTGGAAATCCTCTTAACTTTTAACCTTCACCGTTCGCGTTATCGGTGTCTTTCGACACGTGACGACCGCGAAAATCAATCAGGCTGTCGACAATGGCCAGGACCACGAGCAACGGATAGAACAGCTGCATGAACAACAGCAGCGTGACGTACAACCCCACCAGCCAGAAACCGGCCAGTCGCTTCTGCCCGACCAGCCCGTGAATCAGGGCGAGTCCGGCGAACACCAGCGGTACACTGCACAACGGCGTCAACATGGCCATCTGTGCACCGAGATTCGGGCCCAGAAGCATCAACGCCAGCAGTAACATCGCCGGCCCCAGCGGGATCCGGATGGCGCGAAACTCGCGACCAAAACCACCCGGGTTGTACAACAACGCCTGCCAATGCCGCCCGACGATCAGGCTCAGCACGCTGACGATCTGCAACAATGCCGCAATCAGTCCGGTCAGGACCGGTGCAATCAGGGACGCGAAACGCGCCTGCTCATCGACCGACAATTGCTTGTAGGTCTCACCGAGAAGCGCCGGCATGACCTTTATCAAGGCCTGCGCGAGCATCTCGATCTGGGCCGCAAACGCTGCCCCGAGCACCACCGAAAACACCACTCCAATCACTACGCTGACCAGCAGCGTGCGGACCCAGGATTCGCTTGCGCGCAAAACCAACGCAAGCCCCGAAGAACCCAGCAGCACCAGAAGTGCCCGTGGGTCATCGGCATACAGCCACCAGATCAACGCCGGCAGCAGCCCCAGAGACAGAACACCCAGGGCGTCCGTCAGTCCGCGCCGCAGCAGCACCAGGCTCCCCGCGGCAGCACCCAACCAATACAACAACGGCAATGTTGCACATCCGGCCACCACGAGAGTGGCCTGCATACGGCCTCGCATGATGAACTCAGCTAAGGCACGCATGCATTCAATCCTTTGCTACTTGTCGACTGCCCGGTCTCAGCGGCCGTGGCTGTCGGTGTAGGCCAGCAGGGCCAGGAAGCGGGCGCGCTTGATAGCGGTGGCCAGCTGACGCTGATAACGAGCTTTGGTACCGGTGATGCGGCTTGGAACGATTTTGCCGGTCTCGGATACGTAGGCTTTCAGAGTGTTGAGATCTTTGTAATCGATCTCTTTCACGTCTTCAGCGGTGAAGCGGCAGAATTTACGACGACGGAAGAAACGTGCCATTTGATAGGCTCCTTAAAAGGTCCGTGGATTACTCGTCAGCGTTATCGCTGTTGTCGCTGTCATCACTATCAACGCTATCAGCGCCTTCGTGCTCAGGACGGTCGCGACGCTCACGGCGCTCACTGCGGTTTTCTTCAGCCTTGAGCATCTCGGACTGGCCGGTAACGGCTTCGTCGCGACGGATGACCAGGTTACGGATCACTGCATCGTTGTAGCGGAAGTTGTCTTCCAGCTCGGCCAAGGCCTTGCCAGTGCACTCAACGTTCAGCATCACGTAGTGAGCCTTGTGAACATTGTTGATTGCGTAGGCCAGTTGACGACGGCCCCAATCTTCCAGACGGTGGATTTTGCCGCCGTCTTCTTCGATCAGCTTGGTGTAACGCTCAACCATGCCGCCGACTTGCTCGCTCTGATCCGGGTGGACCAGAAAGATGATTTCGTAATGACGCATGAATGCTCCTTACGGGTTGTAGCCTGCCGCTCAAAAACGGTCAGACAAGGAGTGAATGACACTTATGGACTTGCTGGCGCGGGGCACATGCGTGCCTGCCGTCACAGCAAGGGGCGCAATTGTAGAGAAGGGACAGAAGAGGTGCAAGGCAATTGGTGATTATTTGAACAACCACCAATTCATGCCACACCAAAAAACACTGCGGGAGCGAGCCTGCTCGCGAATGCGGTCTGTCAGGCAACATTTACGTCGACTGACACTCCCCCTTTCGCGAGCAGGCTCGCCCCCGCATTTGAATCGTGTACGACTCAGGATTTCTTGGCGGCAGCCTTGGCTTTGGCGCCGCGCTGACGCTGGGCTTCGAACAGGCACACGCCAGTAGCGACCGAGACGTTCAGGCTGCTGACGCTACCGGCCATCGGCAGGGTCACCAGATAGTCGCAGTGTTCGCGGGTCAGGCGACGCATGCCTTTGCCTTCGGCGCCCATGATCAGGATGGTCGGGCCGGTCAGGTCCTGGTCATAAATGCTGACCTCGGCCTCACCCGCCGTGCCGACCACCCACAGACCGCGCTGCTGAAGTTTTTCCAGCGTGCGGGCGAGGTTGGTCACTGCCACCAGCGGAATCACTTCCGCCGCGCCGCAAGCCACCTTACGCACCACCGGGGTCAAGGTTGCCGACTTGTCTTTCGGCACGATCACCGCCAGCGCACCGGCCGCATCCGCCGAGCGCAGGCAGGCACCGAGATTGTGCGGATCGGTCACGCCGTCAAGCACCAGCAGCAGCGGCGCGCCTTCGGTGCGGTCGAGCAACTCGTCGAGCATCGCCTCGCCCCAGACCTGGCTCGGACTGACATCCGCGACCACGCCCTGATGCACGCCCTCAACCCAGGCGTCCATTTCGCGGCGCTCGGCCTGGCCGACCTGAACGCGATTTTCGTTGGCCAGCTCTACCAGAGTCTGTACGCGCGGATCGTTGCGGCTTTCCGCCAACCAGATCTGCTTGACGCGTTTCGGGTGGTGACGCAACAACGCTTCTACCGCGTGAACGCCGTAGATTTTTTCCAACTGACTCATGACTTCGCCTTCGGTTTACGTGCCCCGCCACTTTTGGCTGGAGCGGAACCCGTTTTTGGCGGGCCCTTACGATGTTTGCTCGGTTTCGCTGGCTTGCCGCCGGAGGCCTTTTCAGGCGCCGACCGCCCGGTCTTTCCCCCGGACGCCGCTTTACCACCGCTTTTGGCATCGGCCAGCAAGGCCTTCTTCATTTCACGGCTTTTGCGCAGCTCGGCGTTTTTCGCTACGGCGTCACTCGGGCGATAGGCTTCTGCGGCTTTTTCCTTGGCAGGACGGCGGCTGGCGGTTTTTGCCGGGGCCTTCTCTTCCGAGGTTTTCGCGGCAGGCGCTGAAGTTTCGGCACCACGCTTTTTGCGACCAATCGGCGCGCTGATGGTTTTTTCCGCCATCTCGAAGTCGATCTTGCGCTCGTCGAGGTCAACGCGCATGACGCGCACTTCAACGGTATCGCCAAGACGGAAGCTGCGACCGGTACGCTCGCCCGCCAGGCGGTGATGCACAGGATCGAAGTGGTAGTAATCGCCCGGCAGCGCGGTGACATGCACCAGGCCTTCGACGTAGATATCGGTCAGCTCGACAAACAGGCCAAAACCGGTCACGGCGGTGATCACACCCGGGAACGACTCGCCCACGCGATCCTTCATGAACTCGCACTTGAGCCAGTTCACGACGTCGCGGGTCGCTTCGTCGGCACGGCGCTCGCTCATCGAGCATTGTTCGCCGAGTTGCTCCAGCGCCGCCTCGTCGTACGGATAGATGCGCGCCTTCGGAATGGTCATCGCACCGGCACGACGAACGTGCGGGGTGTCCTGTTTCGAATGGATCACGCTGCGGATCGCGCGGTGCGTCAGCAGGTCTGGATAACGACGGATCGGCGAAGTGAAGTGGGTATAGGCTTCGTAATTCAGGCCAAAGTGGCCCTGATTATCAGCGCTGTAGACCGCCTGGCTCAGCGAACGCAGCATCACGGTCTGGATCAGATGAAAATCCGGACGGTCCTTGATGCTCGCCAACAGGGCCTGATAATCCTTCGGCGACGGGCCATCCTTGCCTTTGTGCAGGGACAGGCCGAGCTCGCCGAGGAAGGCGCGCAGTTTTTCCAGACGCTCCGGTGGCGGGCCGTCGTGGACGCGATACAGCGCTGGAATCTCATGCTTCTTGAGGAACTCGGCGGTGGCCACGTTGGCCGCCAGCATGCATTCCTCGATCAGCTTGTGCGCATCGTTGCGGGTGGTCGGACGGATTTCGGCAATCTTGCGCTCGGAACCGAAGATGATCCGGGTTTCCTGCGTTTCGAAGTCGATCGCGCCACGCACATGACGGGCGGCCAGCAACACTTTGTACAGCGCATAAAGCTGTTTGAGGTGCGGCACGACGTCGGTGTACTCGCCACGCAGCTTGCGCGCTTCAGCGACCTTAGGCGTTTCCAGCATCGCGCTGACCTTGTTGTAGGTCAGACGAGCGTGGGAATGGATCACCGCCTCATAGAAGCAGTAGTCGGTCATTTCGCCGGACTTGGAGATGGTCATCTCGCAAACCATGGCCAAACGGTCGACTTGCGGGTTCAGCGAGCACAGCCCGTTGGACAGCTGCTCAGGCAGCATCGGCACTACGCGCTCAGGGAAGTACACCGAGTTGCCGCGCACCTGGGCTTCGTTGTCCAGCGCAGAACCGATCTTCACGTAGCTGGAAACGTCGGCGATGGCCACGTACAGCTTCCAACCACCGGAGAACAGGCGCAGCTTGCCCGGCTTGGCTTCGCAGTAGACCGCGTCGTCGAAGTCGCGAGCGTCTTCACCGTCGATGGTCACGAACGGCAGATGGCGCAGGTCAATGCGCTTCTCTTTGTCTTTCTCTTCGACTTCCGGCTTGAGCTTGGCCGCTTCTTTCAGAACGGCTTCAGGCCAGACGTGTGGAATGTCGTAGGTGCGCAGGGCAACATCGATTTCCATGCCCGGCGCCATGTAGTTACCGACGACTTCGACCACGTCGCCTTGCGGCTGGAAGCGCGGGGTTGGCCAGTGGGTGATTTTCACCTCGACGAACTGACCGATCTGCGCGTTGGCGTTGCGACCCGGGGTGACCAGCACTTCCTGCTGGATCTTCGGATTATCGGCAACGACGAAACCGATGCCGCCTTCTTCGAAGTAACGACCGACGATGCTCTCGTGAGCACGGGTCACCACTTCGACGATCACGCCTTCACGACGGCCGCGACGGTCGAGACCGGAAACACGGGCCAAGGCACGGTCACCGTCGAACACCAGACGCATTTGCGCCGGGCTCATGAACAGGTCATCGCTGCCATCATCCGGCACCAGGAAGCCAAAACCATCACGGTGACCGCTGATGCGGCCGAGGATCAGGTCGAGCTTGTCCACCGGCGCGTAAGTGCCGCGGCGGGTGTAGATCAGTTGAGCGTCGCGCTCCATGGCGCGCAGGCGGCGGCGCAGGGCTTCGATCTGGTCTTCTGTGGTCAGACCAAACTCTTCGACCAGTTGCTCGCGGGCAGCCGGCGAACCCCGATCGGCGAGATGCGCCAGGATCAGTTCGCGGCTAGGAATAGGGTTTTCATATTTTTCCGCTTCACGAGCGGCCTCGGGATCGAGGGACTGCCAATCGGCCATTAGAGAGTTTTCACCTTGTCTATATGCGGGTTAGTTTGGCATAGGCGCCATCAAACGGGAAATTTCCCACTCTATAAGGCTCTTCTAGAGCCTTGTATCGACGCCTGAAAGCCCTTTTGAACACCGTCGGTAAAAAAAATCATTTTTTTTGCTGGCAGGGGTTTACAGTTAAAAAGACGCTCCGTATAGTGCGCGCCATCGACGACGTACATACGTTGACGAGATGCCCAGGTGGTGAAATTGGTAGACACGCCAGCTTCAGGTGCTGGTGACCTTACGGT